>JBJTHX010000081.1:0-6184 GCA_046094745.1 Planctomycetia bacterium | reverse complement strand
CCGCCGCCTGAGGGAGCACCTGCAGCAGCAACGGGTCCTGCGGGCTGCTCGGCCTCGCACCCGCGGTCGCCGCCGCCGCCCGGGCCGCCACCGGGGGTTTCCCGCTGCTCGTGCCCCGGTCGTTCGCCGCGCGGATGCGGCCCGGCGACCCGCAGGACCCGTTGCTGCTGCAGGTGCTCCCCCAGGCGGCGGAAGGCATGCCAGCGCCGGGCTTCACCGCCGACCCGCTCGACGAGGCGGCCACGCTGGCGGCGCCCGGGCTGCTGAAGAAGTACCCCGGCCGCGGGCTCGTGCTCGCGACGGGGGGCTGCGCGGTCAACTGCCGCTACTGCTTCCGCCGCGAGTTTCCCTACGCCGAGAACGGGGCCGCGCCGGCCGGCCTCGCCGCGACGGTCGAGGCCGTCGCCGCCGACGAGTCGCTCGCGGAGGTGATCCTCTCCGGCGGTGATCCGCTGCTCCTCGACGACGGGCGGCTCGCGGACTTCGTCCGCCGTCTCGAGGCGGTGCCGCACGTGCGGCGGCTGCGGATCCACTCGCGGCTCCCGGTCGTGCTGCCGGCACGGGTGACCGACGAGTTCGTCGCGATCCTGGCGGGCACCCGGCTCGCCTGCGCGATCGTCATCCACGCCAATCACCCCCGGGAGATCGACGCAGCCGTCGAGCGGGCCGTGCGGCGGCTGGCAGCCGCGCCGGCGATCGTGCTCAACCAGGCGGTGCTGCTCGCCGGCATCAACGACTCCGCCGCCGTGCAGCGGGCGCTCGCCGAGCGGCTCGTGGAGGCCGGGGTCGTGCCCTACTACCTCCCTCTGCTCGACCGCGTCGCCGGCGCCGCCCACTTCGAGGTGCCCGATGAGCGGGCCGTCGCCCTGCACCGCGAACTGCGGGAGTCGCTGCCGGGCTATGCGGTGCCCCGGCTCGTGCGGGCCATCCCGGGAGCCCGGTCGAAGCAATGGATCGCCTGATCGCCCGTTGGGGCGCGAACTGCTAGATTGCCCTCCGGAGAAGCCCCATGAAGATCCTGATCGGTGTCGACGGCTCGGCAACGTCCCTCGACGCGGTCCGCCTCGCGGCGGCGCTCGTCAACCCGGCGGCCGACGCCGTGGCGGTCTATTTCTCGCCGCTGGAACTGGAGAAGCGGCTGCCCGGCCGGCGGCAGAAGATCGTCGACGGCGCCGCCGCGGCGCTCTTCGAGGAGATCCGTGGCCTGCTGCCCCCGGGCTTCGCCCGCGAGCCGGAGATGATCTGCAGTTCGAAGTCGGCGGCCGTGGGCATCCTCGAGGCGGCCGACGGCTGGAAGGCCGATCTGATCGTCGTGGGCGCCCGCGGCCACGGGTCGCTCGAGCGGCTCTTTCTTGGCAGCGTGTCGCGGGCCGTCGTACACGGCGCCACGCTGCCGGTGCTCGTGGCCCGGGCGGCGGCCCCGACCGACCGGGGCCTGCGGGCGCTCGCCTGCCACCATCCGGCGAGTGCCGCGGCCCTGGCCCGGGTGGCCGGCGGCCTGGCCTGGCCGCGGGCGACCGAGGGCCGCGTGATCGCCGTCACCGAGTCGTTGCTCGCGGGGCCGTTGCCGGCCTGGGTCGAGAAGCGGGTCCGCGATCCCGACGTCGCCGCGATCGCGGAGGCCTGGAAGCAGGAGCACGACGCGGAGGTCGCGGAGATCGGCGGCACGCTCGCCGCCTTCCAGCGATCGCTGCCGCCGGCCTTTCACGGCCGCGATCCCGTCATCGCCGAGGGCAATCCCGGCGAACGGATCCTGGAACGGGTGCGTGCCGACGGGGTGGACCTCGTGCTCCTCGGCCGCACGCCGACCGACGCCCTCTCCCGGTGGCTGCTCGGCAGCACCTCCGAGGCCGTCCTCACCCACGCCCCCTGCAGCGTGCTGATCGTCCCCGTCGAGAAACCGTCGGCCTGACCTCCACCTTCCTGGCAGAAACGGCCGAAGTGTCGGATCCAACCGGGAACGGAGCCGGCCGGTCGGGCGAGGGTGAGGCGAGTATGCGTATCCTCGCATCTCGAAGCCGAGACCTCGACTGCCGGACGGCGGCTTGGGCGATCAGGCTTCGGCCACCGCGCGCGACCGCGCCACGAAGGCGGCGTAGTCCTTGGGCGTGTCGATGCCGCGGGCGGCGTGATCGATGGCGGCGGCGGCGATCGGAATGCCGGCCTCCACCGCCCGCAGTTGCTCGAGGCTCTCGACCACCGCCAGCCGCGATTCGGGCAGCGTCTCCCAGCCCTCGAGCACGCTCCGTCGATAGGCGTAGAGGCCGACGTGCTGCCAGTAGAGCGGGGGCGTGGCGGCGAGCAGGGCCGGCGACCAGTCCCGCGCCGCCGGCACGGCGGAACGGCTGAAGTAGACCGCCCGCCAGGCGCCGGCCACCGGGCCGCCGCGGTCGCGCCACGGTGTAAGCACCGCCTTCACGGCGGCCGGGTCGCGGAGGTCCTCCTCGCGGCGCAGCGGCGTGACGAGCGTGGCCAGGCCCGCCTCGGGGCAGCGGTCGAGCAGGTCGATCGCGGTGTCGATGGCGGCGGCCGCCAACTCCGGCTCGTCCCCCTGCACGTTCACCACGACATCCGCCGCGGGCAGTTCCGGCAGTGCCGCGACGATCCGCGCCGTGCCGCTGGGGCATTCCGGCGCGGTCATCACCGCCGTGCCGCCGAAGCCGCGGACGGCCGCCGCGATCTCGTCGCTGTCGGTCACCACGACGACCGCGACCGCCCGGCGAGACCCGCAGGCCGCCCGCCAGGTGTGCTCGATGAGCGGGCGGCCGGTCTCCGCGAGGAGCATCTTCCGGGGCAGCCGCTGGCTCGAGAGCCGGGCGGGGATCGCGATCAGGGCCGAGGCTGGCATGGGCGTTCCGTCGATGACGGCGGCTCGCCGCACCGGATAGGATGAAGGGTGTGAGGCGATCCGCGGCAAGGGATTCTGCACATGTGCGGCATCGTGGGCTACGTCGGTTTCCGGCAGGCGACGGGCCTGATCGTCGAGGGCTTGCGGCGGCTCGAGTACCGGGGCTACGACTCGGCCGGGATCGCCACGCTCGAAGACGACGGGGCCATCCGGGTGCGCAAGGCGGCCGGGCGACTCGGCCGGCTGGAGTCGATCCTGCGGGCGGACACGTCCGACGCGTCGATCGGCATCGGCCACACCCGCTGGGCCACGCACGGCCCGCCCACCGACGGCAACGCCCATCCCCACCTCGGCTGCCCGGCCGGGGTCGCGACGCCGACGGTGGCCGTCGTGCACAACGGCGTGATCGAGAACTTCCGCAGCCTCAAGTCGCGGCTGGAGGCGGAGGGCTACGCCTTCCGTTCCGAGACCGACACCGAGGTGATCGCCCACCTCGTCGACGCGGCCCTGCGCCGCCACCTGGCCGCCGGCGCGCCGCGGGCGAGCGACGACCCGGCCGATTCGCCGTGGGTGGCGGCCGTCCGCGAGGCGGTGGATCAGCTCCGCGGCACGTACGGACTGCTCGTGCTCTTCGCCGGGCGGCCGGGGCTGCTCGTCGCGGCCCGCTGCGGCAGCCCGCTGGTGGTCGGCGTGGGCGACGGTGAGCACTTCGTCGCCAGCGACGCGAGCCCTCTGGCCGGCCATGCGAACCGGATCGTCTACCTGGCCGACCACGAGATCGCCGTGGTCACGCCCGACGCGCTGCGGGTCGTGCACCGCGACTCGGGCCGGGTGGAGCCGGCCGTCCACCCGCTCGATTTGACCGCCGACGACGTGGGGCTCGGCGGCTACGCCCATTTCATGCTCAAGGAGATCCACGAGCAGCCGGAGACGATCCGGGCCGCGATGCGCGGCCGCCTGTCGCGGGACGATGCCACGGCCGTGTTCGGCGGCCTGAACCTGTCGCCGCGGCAATTGCAGCACGTCGACCGGATCGTGCTCACCGGCTGCGGCACGAGTTGGCACGCGGCCCTCGTCGGCGAATACCTGATCGAGGAGTTCGCCCGGCTGCCCGTCGAGGTGGAATACGCCAGCGAGCTTCGCTACCGCAACCCGCCGATCGACGAGGGCACGCTCCTGTTCGCGATCACGCAGTCGGGCGAGACGGCCGACACGCTCGCCGCCCTGCGGGAGATGAAGCGGAAGGGCCACCCCACGCTCGCCATCTGCAACGTGGTGGGCAGCACGATCGCCACCGAGGCCGACGGCGGCATCTACCTCCACGCCGGCCCCGAGATCGGCGTGGCGAGCACGAAGGCCTTCACCAGCCAGTGCGTGGTGCTGGCCCTGCTGGCCCTGTACTTCGGCCGCCTGCGGCACATGGGCCACGAGCAGGGGCTGCGATTCATCGCCGACCTCGAGCGGCTGCCCGATCTCGTCACCCGCGCGCTGGAGGCCGACGGTGCCATCCGGCGGATCGCCGCGAAGTATCAGGACGCCTCGACCTTCCTCTATCTCGGGCGGCAGTACAACTTCCCGGTGGCCCTCGAGGGGGCGCTCAAGCTCAAGGAGATCAGCTACATCCACGCCGAGGGCTACCCCGCGGCGGAGATGAAGCACGGGCCGATCGCCCGGGTCGACCCGCGGACGCCGAGCGTGTTCCTCATTCCGCAGGGGGCCGTCTACGACAAGGTGCTCCTCAACGTGGAGGAGATCAAGGCCCGGCGGGGCCCGGTGATCGCGGTCGCGAGCCCGGGCGACGTCCGGGTGCGGGAACTGGCGGACGACGTGATCGAGCTGCCCGAGGCGCCGGACTTCCTCCAGCCGATCGTGGCGGCGATCCCGCTGCAGCTCCTGGCCTACCACGTCGCCGTGCTCCGGGGCTGCGACGTCGACAAGCCGCGGAACCTCGCCAAGAGCGTCACGGTCGAGTGACCGCGGCGTTCCTTGCAGGCCGGCGGCGGCCTGCTAGGATCAATCGTCCACTCGCCCGAGTGGCGGAATTGGCAGACGCGCAAGATTCAGGTTCTTGTCCAGGTAACTGGGTGGAGGTTCAAGTCCTCTCTCGGGCATTTTTTCCGCGGGCACGCGCCGCCCGCGGGCCATGGCGGTTGCTCGCCCGCGCGGTCCCGGTACGATGGTTTCGGGGCCGTAGCTCAGTTGGTTAGAGCATCGGACTTTTAATCCGTTGGTCCTGGGTTCGAGTCCCAGCGGCCCCACTTGATGGAACTACCTTGGCTGGCTTGGACTTCCGCGCCGACGAGCCTTCGGCGGCGGGAGGCTCAAAATCGCCACTGTTAGGTGAACTGTTAGGTAACCGCCCCGAAAACACCGCCGCCGTCGCCCGCTCGTAGGCCGCCCAGGCCGCCTCGGCGGTCCGCTGGGCGTCAGTGCCGACATAGAAGCGTAGTGTCGTCTCGATCGACTCGTGGCGCATCAACTCCTTCAACTGGGCGGGCATCAACCTGCCGGCCCACCGCTCGCCGAACGCCCGCCGGAGGTCGTGGGCGGAGGCGTACTTCACCTTCTCGGGATCCTTTGGGCTGACATAGACCCTGACCCCCGCGGCCTTTCCGATCTTGGAAACGACCTTCGAGACCTCGTTTGCCCCCAGCCGGCCGACCCGTCCGTCGAGGTTGAACACCGGCCCGAAACGTTCCGCCTCAGGCACGTCCTCGAGCATTAACGCGAACTCGGGGGCGATAGGGAGCAGCCGATCCACGTGCCCCTTCTCCAACTCGCCCGGCACGCGCAGCATGGGCCGCCCGCCGCGCGGGAAGACGGGGAACAGCCGGTCCTCGCGGTCCCACCAGAGGTCCAACGATTCGCCAAGCCGTAGGCCGCTCGCCCAGAGACCTGACAGATAACGCCGCCACTGTGGCGCGAGGTCCTCTACGACGACGCTGGGCACGGCCTTCAACATTCGCTCAAACTCCTCGGCCGTGATGGGCCGCCCTTTCATGGGCCGACCGGTACTTTTTCTCGCTCGCTGGATCTTGGGCATTCTCGGGCGAACCATCAGCAGCTTTTGGTCCACGGCCCAAGTTAGCGTGGCCTTGATGTGGGCGAGGTAACTGGCGATTGTGCTCTCGGCAGCGCCCGCCTTGCGGAGCGTGGCCACGAAATGGGAGAGCCGCGACTCGGTGATGTCACGTAGCCGCCGGGGATTCAGCTCACTCTCGACGCGGTCGAGGACGCCGCGAATTTTTTCGCCCGTCTTTCTCGCTTGTGAACGCCGGTCGAAAAGTGCAGCGCGGGGCGGGGTAGCCCGGCCGGTCGAAAAATGCAGCGCACAAC
>JBJTHX010000080.1:0-4624 GCA_046094745.1 Planctomycetia bacterium | reverse complement strand
CGTGGCCTGGCCGCGGAGCTGCGGACGACGCTGCTCACCGCCCTCATCAAGCGCGATCGTCCGCTGCAGGCCGGCCGGCGCAGAGGCGATGGCCGTGACGAGAGGCTCGCGGGCCTCCGCCGCGTCGATGTCTCCCAACGCGCCGGCCGCCCCATCGCGGACCCCGAGCGGCTCCGCTGCGTCGCCGAGCAGCGCGGCGACCACCGGTACGCCGGCTTCGGCATCGAGCTTGATGAGGGCGGTGGGCAGCGTCGTCCGCAGCTCCGCGGCCAGGCCACGGTCCGCCAGGAGCCGCGCCATGTCGCCGACCCGCGCCGTGAGGCCGAGCCTGACGGCCAGCCGCGCGGCCAACGCGAGCACCTTGACGGGCGACCCCGTCGCCGCGAACGCGTCGTCTGCAAACGCCGCCGCCCACCGGCCGACCACGTCGTCGGCCACGAGCGGCCGCGATCCTCCCGCCGCCGCCTCGGTCACGAGCCCGAGCACGTCGGCCTGGCGGGCCAGATCGCCGCCGCACCGCTGCCGCACACAAGCCACCGCCTCGGCCCGCCGGTCTTCGCCGCAGTCTCGGACCACGCTCCCGCATGAGCGGGCGAGCACCTTGAGGGGGGCATCGAGGTCGCGGACGTGGCCGAACACCATCCAGGCCAGCGGCTCCGACGGCACGCACGCCGCGATCTCACCGATCGCGGGCCACTGCTCGGCCGGGATCTGCGCGACATCGAGCCGCTCGACGTCCAACTGCTCGAGGTGCTCGCGGATCGCGATCCGCACCGCCTGCCGCAGGTGCGTGTCCTCCGCCGGTGCCTGGGCCAGGCAGCGCACAAGCGGCGGGAACGATTCAGCGGCCGGCCGCGCCGCCGCCGCCTCGGCCGCCGCGCGGCGAACGAACGGATCCGGATCGGCGAGCGCCGTGGCGATCACGCGCTGACGCGCAGCCTCCGCGCCGGTGATCTCGGCAGCCGCCTTGACCGCATGCACGCGGACGACGGTCGCCGGATCGCTCGCCGCCCGCTCGAGCGTCGCGGCCTCGAGCCGCCCGAGCCGGGCCAGGGCCCGCACCGCCAGCGCCGCCCGCACCGCGGCCGCATCGGTCATCCCGCCCGCCGCCGGCAATTCCGCCGGCGCAGCGGGCCGCGCCGCGACGGCCGACCGCACGAGCGCCGCAACCGTCGCCGGATCGTCTCGAAACCGCTCGACGATCTGTTCGCAGGCCAGCCGCCGCACGGTCTGGTTGGGGTCGCCGAGCGCCGCGAGCAACGCATCGCTCCGGGCCACCGTGAGGTCGCGCGGCTCCGGCGGAGTCACGCCCGTGGCCACCACCCGCCAGATTCGGCCGCGGTGGCGGTCCCGCCGCGAATGCTTCAGGTCGACCTCGTAGTGCCCGACGATGCAGTTGTAGAAGTCGGCGACGTACAGGCCGCCGTCGGGGCCGAGTTGCAGGTCGACCGGGCGAAACCACCAGTCGTCGCAGACGAGAAAATCCTCTGGTTTCTCCACCCACGGCGATGATCCCCGCCACTGCGGCACGTCGCGGTGCACGCGGTTGGTGACGACGTTGCCCACGAACATCGAACCCCTGTGATCGGCGGGAAACCCGTCGGCCTCATAGACCGCCACGGCCGCGATCCCGGTGGAGCCGTGGTCGGAGCCCGTCATCGCGGGCGCGAAGCCGAGGCCGTCGTGGGGCCTGCCGAAACTCTCATAGCAGCCGCCGCGGAGGAGCATCGTGACCGGCTTGGAGTGGCAATCGGCGACGAACTGGTTGCCGAGCACGTCGAAGCACATGCCGAACGGGTTCACCTGGCCGCTCGTCACCTGCTCGATCGCCGAGCCATCGGGCCGAAAGCGATACGTGTTGCCCGACTCCATCGTCAGGACCACTTCCCCCTCGCCCCGCAGCTTGATGCCCTTGGACGCGTTGCGGAACCCATGGCACGCGTAGACCCAGCCATCCGCCCCGAGCCGGAAGGCGTTCTGGTCGCCGTGCGTGTCGACGAAATCGAACGGGCCGTAGAGCACCTCGCGGCGGTCGGCCCGACCGTCGTGGTCGGTGTCGGTGAGCTTCCAGATGTTCGGGATCGACCAGACGATCGCGGCGTCGCCGGAGGGCAGCGGCAGGACGCCGATCGGGATGTTGAGCCCGTCGGCGAAGAGCGTCGCCTTGCCCGCCCGGCCGTCGGGCCCGAAGTCCTCGAGGATCGTGACGCCGTCACGCGGCCGCGCGTTCGCCGCCGCGGCAAACGGGTACTCGACCGAGTGCGTCACCCAGAGCCGGCCCCGGGCGTCGAACGCCATGTTCATCGGCTTCTGGATCTGGGGCTCGGCGGCGACGAGCTGGATCTCGAAGCCCGGCGGCAGGCGGAACTTCGCCCGCTCTTCCTCGGGCGTCAGGGCCTCCGTGGGGGCCACCGGCGGACTGGCGATCACGGCCCGTGCCACTGCCAGGGCGACCAGGCACAAGCCGGCCAGGCCACGGACACGGGCGAGTGGTCGGTGGACGCGGGGCGGCATCGAGGCCTCGATCAGGGCGGTGGTGGCCGGATGCGGGATCGGACTCCCTTCAGGATAGTCACTCCCGTCGCGCATGGCCGCCGGCCGCCGTCCGGTGCCAAGAAAAGAGCCGAATGCGGTTGCCATCGGGGTCGGTGACCACCACTTCGCGGAACCCCTCGGGGTCGTCCACGGGGAGCGCCACGGTCGTGCCGGCCGCCGCCAGCCGGGCCGCCGCGGCCTCGAGATCCGCCACCTCGAAGCCCAGGCTCCAGCGGCGGCTCGCCTCTCCGGGCGCGGGGCGGGCCAGGATCGCCAGCCGCACGCCGCCGGCAGCCAACAGCGCGTAGCCGTCGTCCACGACGCGGACGAGCACCCGCAGGCCGAGCGCCGTGCGGTACCACTCCACCAGTTCCGCCCAGCGGGTGGTCCGCAGCTCGATGCAGAACAGCGCCGGCTGGTCGTGCGGGTGGGCCACGGGGGAGTTGTAGCGGATTCGACGCGGCCCCGGCTGCCCCTTCTCCAATTCCGCGCCGGACCCCACAATCCCGGTCCCGCTCTCGCTCCCGGACGCCCGACCATGGCCGACACGCCGCCCCCCGCCCCCGACGCTGCCAAGGGCACCGCCGCCGCCCTGGAGAAGGCGCGTCGCGACAAGCTCGAGCGGCTCCGCGGGCTCGGCATCGACCCCTGGGGGCGGCGATTCGACGGCCCGCGGCCGATCGCCGACGTGCGGACCCTCGGCGACGCGATCGACAAGGCGAGCGACTCCGGGCCCACGGTCCGCGTCGCCGGGCGGATCATGCTCCTGCGGAGCGCCGGCAGTCTCGTGTTCCTCGACCTCCACGACCGCACCGGCCGCATCCAGGTCATGCTCGGCAAGAAGCAGGTCGGACCGGAGGCCTGGAAGGTCGTCGACTGCCTCGACCTGGGAGACATGGTCGGCGTGGACGGCCGGCTCGGCTGGTCGAAGACCGGTGAGCTGACGGTCTTCGCCGCGGGCCTCGAGTTCCTCGCGAAGTCGCTCGAGACGCCGCCCGACAAGTTCCACGGCCTCGTCGACAACGAGCTCAAGCAGCGGATGCGGTACCTCGACCTGATCCACGGCGAGGGTGTCCGCGAGCGGTTCATCGCCCGCTCGCGGATCATCGAGGCGGTGCGGCGGACGCTCGTCGATCGCGGCTACCTCGAGGTGGAGGGGCCGACGCTCCAGGAGACCGCCGGCGGCGCCGCGGCCCGCCCCTTCAAGACGCACCACAACGCCCTCGACATGCCGCTGGTGCTTCGCATCGCGCTGGAACTCCACCTCAAGCGGCTCCTCGTCGGCGGCCTGGAGCGGGTCTTCGAACTCGGCCGCGTGTATCGCAACGAGGGCGTGAGCCCGCGGCACAACCCCGAGTTCACCATGCTCGAGGCCTACGCGGCCTATGGCGATTACGGCACGATGATGGACCTCACCGAGGCGATCCTCCTCGAGGCCGCCAAGGCCGCCGGCACGCCCGCCCGCTTCGAGTGGATGGGGCACACGGTCGACCTCACGCCGCCGTTCCGCCGGGCCAAGTACGACGACCTGCTCCGCGAGGAGGCCGGCTGCGATCCCGCCGACCCGGCGAGCGTGGCCGCCGCCGCGACGCGGCACGGCATCGAGACGGGCGGCCGCCACGCCGACGTGGTCAAGAGCGACCTCTTCGAGGCCACGGTCGAGAAGACGCTCTCGGGCCCCGTGTTCGTGCTCGACTACCCCGCCGCGGTCTGCCCGCTGACGAAGCGGAAGGCCGGCGCCCCGCACGTGGCCGAGCGGTTCGAGCTCTACGTCGCCGGCATGGAACTGGCCAACGCCTACACCGAACTCAACGATCCCGACCTGCAGGAGGAGCTGTTCCGCACGCAGCTCGCCGGCCTGCCCGCCGACGAGTCGATGGCCCGCATGGATCACGATTTTCTCAAGGCCCTCCGCCACGCCATGCCGCCGGCCGGCGGGCTGGGCATCGGCATCGACCGGCTGGTGATGTTCCTCACCGCTGCGCCGAGCATCCGCGACGTGATCCTGTTTCCGATCCACCGGCCGAAGTAAGCGGCCCGGGAAATCTGGGCGGTTTCCGGGGTTGGTCGGCCCCCGGGGGTCTGGTAC
>JBJTHX010000079.1:0-8783 GCA_046094745.1 Planctomycetia bacterium | reverse complement strand
CCTGCACCCTGCCGTGGCCGAACTCGGCCTGGCCCGGACCCGCCGCCGGTTCTTCGAGCAGGGGGCGCACGTCCTCGGCGGCGCGGCGCTCGCCACGCTCCTGCCCGGCCCGCAGGCGGCGGCCGCGCAGCCGGCACCCGTCGGCCCGCACTTCGCCCCCTGCTCGAAGAACCGGCGGCGGGTCAGGGCCAGGCCGAGTTCGGCCACGGCAGGGTGCAGGGCGGTGGGCATCGGGCTGTCTTCCTGGAGCGGGACGGGCAGGGGTGGCGACCGGCTTACTTGCAGAGGAACTCGTCGAGGTTCATCAATTCGTTGGCGAGCATCGTCCAGGCGGCGAGTTGCGGGGCGTCGCTGGCGGCGGGCTTCGACGCGCCCACGGCGATCAACTGCCCGGCGTCGGCCGGGTGGGCCTGGTACCACTCGGCGAGGTCGGCGAGCGACCGCTTCACGATCGCGGACTCCTCGGCCGCGAGCGGCCGGGCCAGGAGCCGGCGGGCGAGGAAGTCGATCCGGGCGTCGTCGGTGTCGCCTCCGAGTGCGAGCGCCTTGTCGGCCAGGGCCCGGGCCGCCTCGACGAACTGCGGGTCGTTGAGCGTGACGAGCGCCTGCAGCGGCGTGTTCGTCCGCTCCCGCTTCACGCAGCAACTCTCGCGGGACGGCGCGTTGAAGATGTCCATCGAGGCCGGCGGAGCCGACCGCTTCCAGAACCAGTACATGCTCCGGCGGTAGAGGCTGGCACCCGTGTCCGGCTTGTAGTCGCGGGTGTTGCTGCCGATCATCGCCACCGCCTCCCACACGCCCTCGGGCTGGTAGGGCTTCACGCTCGGGCCGCCGATCTGCCGGACGAGCAGGCCGCTGACGGCCAGCGCCTGGTCGCGAATCGTCTCCGCGTCGAGGCGGAACCGCGGGCCCCGCGAGAGGAGGCGGTTGTCGCGGTCTTTGGCCAGTTTCTCGGGCGTGACCGCGGCCGACTGCCGGTAGGCGGCGCTCGTCACCATGAGGCGGAACAGGTTCTTCACGTCCCAGCCCCGCTCGCGGAACTCGACGGCCAGCCAGTCGAGCAGTTCGGGGTGGCTCGGCAGTTCGCCCGTCGTGCCGACGTCGCCGCTCGACCGCACGAGGCCCGTGCCGAACACCTCCTGCCAGAACCGGTTCACCGTCACCCGGGTCGTCAGCGGGTGATCCTGGAGCAGGAGCCACTGCGCGAGACCGAGGCGGTTCTTCGGCAGGTCCGCCGGGAACGCCGGCAGGATGTCGGGCGTGTCGGGCTTCACCTCCTCGCCCCGCTTGTCGTACTCGCCGCGGGCGAGGACATGGGCCTTCGCCATCTCATCCTGTTCCTGCATCACGTGGGCGATCGTGCCCCGCGTGACGATCTGGGCTCGCTCCGCCTCGAGCGCAGCCAGCGTGGCCGCGGCCTTCTGGTAGGGCTCGTCGCGACTCAAGAGCCACCAGTCGTAGACCCCGGCGGCGGCCGGCGGCCGCTCCTGCGGCGGCAGTTTGACGATCTCCAGCAGCGTCTGGCCCCGCGCGAGTCCCTCGACCTCGCCGGCGGTTATCGCGCGGCCCCAGATCCGCAGGTCCGCGAGGCCGACGCCGTGGGCGGGCGACCCGGGCGAACGGCTGCCGATCGTGAGCGGCACTTCGACGCGGATCGGGTTCTTCTTGAACGTGTTGGTCTCGACCCGTGGCTTCTGGGGCTTGCCGTCGTAATGGATCTTCACTCCCTCCGCCTTGCCCGAGCCGTCGTAGGTCACCGTGACGAGGGTCCAGGCATCGCCCTTGAGTTGGTCGGCCGTGCCGACCTTGACCGCGTCGGCGGGCCAGGCATGGATCAGGTGCATGATCACGCGACGGCCGCTGACGAACACGTCCCAGCCGCGGCTCCCCTTGGCGTCGTCCATCCGCCCGAGCACGGCGTAGGACGAGTCATTCGCCGGCGGACGGATCCAGAACGACACCGTGAACGGCTGGTCGTGCTCGAAATCACCGCTGGCGGGCAGCTCCGCAGCCCGGCCGTCCAGCAGCAGTGCGGACCCGCCCAGCGGCCCGGCCTGCCACTTCGCCGTCTCGGCGAGCGGCAGGTCCACCTCCTTGCCCAGCAGGATCGCCCGCGTCTTCGTGCCGGCTCCTTCCGCCAGATCCAGCCGCACGAGCGGCGAGTCCTGCGGCGTCAGGTCCGCGGCGGTGGCCGGCGTGGCCGCGACGATCCACTCGTCGAACGCCGCCCGCGCATCCCGGCGACGGTTCTCGACGGTCGCCTTGGCGGCCGGGAGTTGCGGCTCGATCTCCGCGAACCGCGGCTGATCCTCGAGCCTGGGCACCGGCAGGACGGGCGGCGTGTTGTGGATGTTGCCGTCCATCGGCTTCTGCGTCGTGTTGTTGAAGAATGCGGCGAGTTCGTAGAACTCCTTCTGTGACAGCGGATCGAACTTGTGGTTGTGGCAGACGGCGCAGCCGGCCGTCAGGCCCATCCACACGGCGGCGGTCGTCTCCGTCCGATCCCGCGTGTAGAGGACGGCGTATTCCTCCGGGATCACGCCCCCTTCATTGGTCGTCATGTTGCAGCGGTTGAATCCGCTGGCGATCCGGGCGTCGAGGACCTCGGACGGCGTGGCCTGGGCAGCGTCGTGGGCCACGAGGTCGCCGGCGAGTTGCAGGATCGTGAACTGGTCGAAGGGCAGGTTGCGGTTGAAGGCGTTCACCACCCACTGCCGGTAGGTCCACATCTCGCGGAAGTTGTCGAAGTGGATGCCGTGCGTGTCGGCATAGCGGGCGTAGTCGAGCCAGTGCCGGCCGCGGTGCTCGCCCCACTCGAGCGAGGCGAGCCGGGTGTCGACGAGCCGCGCGTAGGCGTCGGGGTCCGGGTCGGCCACGAAGGCCTCGACGACGGCCGGCTCCGGCGGCAGGCCGGTGAGGTCGAGGGTCACGCGGCGGGCGAGCGTGCGGCGATCGGCCTCCGGGGCCGGGGCGAGCCCCGCGGCCTCGAGACGCCCGAGGATGAACCGGTCGATCGGCGTGCGGACCCACTTCTCATCCTTGACGGCCGGCAGGGCCGGCCGCACGGGCGGGATGAACGACCAGTGGGGCTCGTACTCCGCGCCGGCGGCGATCCACCGCTCGAGGAGCTTCTTCTGGTCGGCCGAGAGCGTCTTCTTCGCGGCCGGCGGCGGCATCACCTCGTCGGGGTCGTCGGAGTGGATCCGGTCGAGGATCGCGCTCGAGTCCGGGTCGCCCGGGACGATCGCCCCGCTCTCGACGGCGTCGTCGCGGACGTCGAGCCGCAGGTCGGCAGCCCGCGTGGCACTGTCGGCCCCATGGCACGAGAAGCAGTTCTCGACCAGGATCGGTCGGATGTCCTTGTTGTAGGACGGGATTTCGGCAGCCCGTACGGCCGCCGGCAGTCCGGCCGCGGAAGCGAACGCCCCGCAGATCAGGGCGGCGGACAGGCCCGGACTGACATGGGGGGAGCGGCTCATCGAACCTCCTGGTCGCGGACAGGCCGGGCCGGCGGGGCCGACGCGACTTTCAGCGGTCAATTCCAAGGGTGTCGGCGTTTCGCTCCGCCGGACGACCTGCAAATCACCGTTCCATTTATAGCACGCGCCCAAACCACGGGCCACGCCGCGGAAACCTGCGGTCGGGAGGATTTTTCGGGAATCCGCGGAACCTTTTGGCAACCAGCGTCATCTCATGATGGGACTCGAACCCTGCGTCGGACCCCCGCCGCCTACGCCATGACAGCGGTTTTCCCCAGACGGATAGACTTTTCACCGCCCTCTAGGAGACATCCGCCATGCCTACTGCCATGCCAGGAACCTCGCCTGCGGGCCGCAAACCGGGTCGCGGCAGGATGGCCGCGGCGGCTTTCGTCCTGCTGCTCGCTCTCGGAGGGCCGATCCTGATGCACCGCTCCGCCGCCGACGACAAGGTGCCCGCGCCCGCCGATCGCCCCGCGGCCTGGAAGGCCGTCGAGCAGGCGCTCGACGAAGGCAAGCCGAAGTCGGCGCTCGCGGCGCTCGCCGGCATCGAGGCCGCCGCGACGGAGGCCAAGGCATGGGACGAGGCGGCCCGCGCCATCGCCACCCGCATCCTCGCCGAGACGGGCGACCGGCCGGGCGACGACCCGGAGCGGGTGATTCGCCTGGCCGCCGCGATCGAAAAGGCACCACCGGAGACGCGGGGCGTGCTCGAGGCCATCCGCGCCAACTGGACGTGGGGCTACTTCCAGATGAACCGCTGGCGGTACCAGCAGCGGACGCAGGGCGGCGCCGACGGCAAGGATCTGACGAAGCTCGCCGAGTGGGACCTGCCCGGCATCGTCGCCGAAATCCGCACGCGGTTCGCCGTGGCGGTCGGTACCCCCGGCAGCCCGGAGCGGGCGGCCCTGCAAAAACTGCCCGTCGCCGAGTGGTCGGCGATCATCGAGAAGGGCGCGATGGCCGACGCCTACCGGCCCACCGTGTGGGACGTGATCGTCCGCGACGCCATCGAGTTTGCGAGTTCCGGCGAGCGCGGGCTCATGGCCCCGGAAGACGCCTTCGAACTCATGGCCGACGCGCCCGCCCTGGGCACGCCCGAGGAGTTTTTGAATTGGCGGCCGGAGACCGACAAGCAGGTCACCGACGCCGACTCGCCGCTGCTCGACACCGTCCGACTCTATCGCGACCTGCTCGCCTTCCACAAAGGTGACGCCGACCGCACCGCCTTCCTCGCGGCCGACCTCGACCGGATCCAGTGGGCGAGCGGCGTGGCCGTGTCGACCGGCGAGCCCGGCGGTCTCCGCGACCGCAAGGAGGCGGCCCTGCGGGCGTTCATCGAGCGGGCCGGCGACCACGAGACGGCGTCGCTCGGCCGGTTTCACCTCGCGAGCCTCGTGCAACAGGGGGATGGCCGGGGCGAGCCGGGCGACATGGTCGAGGCCCGGAAGATCGCGCTGGCCGGGGCCGAGGCCCACCCCAAGAGCCCCGGCGGGGCGATGTGCAAAACCCTCGTCGTGCAGATCGAGAGCCGCGAACTCTCCCTGCAGACGGAATCGACCTGGGCCGCGCCCTTCCCCGTGGTCCGCGTCACCTACCGCAACCTGGCGAAGGTCCACCTCCGGCTCGCGAAGGCCGACTTTCTCGCCCGGCTCCAGGCGGGCAAGCCGTCCGAGGGCTGGATCGACGACAACGACCGCAAGGCGATCCTCGCCCTGCCGGCCGTCAAGGAACACGCCGCCGACCTGCCCGCCACGCCCGACTACCGGCAGCGGCACCACGACATCCCGGTGGCGGCCGCATGCTACGCCCCCGGCCTCGAGCCCGGCGACTACTGGGTGATCGCCAGCCACAAGGCGGACTTCGGCGAGCGGGACAACGTCGTCTTCGTGAGCATGGTGCGGGTGTCGAGCCTGGCGATCGTGGCCGAGCAGCGGCACGTCGTGTTCGCGGCCCAGGCCGCCCGCCGCAACGACCGGCGCGGCCCGATCGCCCTGTCTGGCCACGTCGTGAACGTGGCCTCCGGCGAGCCCGTGGCCGGGGCCACGGTGAAGCTGTTCGTCCGCGGGGAGCAGGGCAATCCACCCCCCTTCGCCGAGGCCGGCACCGCGACCGCCGACAAGGACGGCCGCTACGAACTCACGGCCCCACAGCAGAAGGAGGTGGTCGTCGTCGCCGCGGCGGACCTCGGCGGCAAGCGGCATGCGACCGCCACCGAGTCGACCCACGTCTGGCAGAACGAGCAGTCCTCCATCTCCAAGTCGATCGTGCTCGTCACCGACCGCGGCATCCACCGCCCCGGCCAGATCGTCCACTACAAGGGCATCGCCTGCGCGAGCGAATTCGAGAAGGCCGACTACCACGCCGTCGCCGCCCGCGAGGTCGTGGTCACGTTCCGCGACGCCAACGGCCGCGAGGTGGCCAAGGCCACCCACACGACGACCGCCAACGGCTCGTTCCACGGCACTTTTCCCATTGCCACCGGCGCCCTGCCGGGCGGCTGGTCGATCCAGGCCCAGGCCCCGGGCAACGACGGCTTCGGCGGCGCGGTCGCCGTGCGCGTCGAGGAGTACAAGCGGCCCAAGTTCCTCGTGAAGCTCGCGGCGCCCGAGAAGAGCCCGCCGCTCGGCGGCGAGGTGACGCTTTCTGGCACCGCCACGACGTACACGGGGCTGCCCGTCTCCGGGGCAAAGGTGAAATGGCACGTCACCCGGCAGGTCCGCTGGCCCTTCTGGTGCCGCTGGTTCTACCCGTGGCTGCCGTTCAATGCGGGCGCGCAGCGGATCGCCCGCGGCACGGCCATGACCGACGACAGTGGAAAATTCACGGTCACGTTCACGGCCAGGCCCGACCTCACGGTGCCCAAGGAGTCGCTGCCGGTGTTCACCTATGCCGTCGTGGCCGACGTCACGGATACCAGCGGCGAAACCCGCAGCGACTCCCGGAGCGTGAGCGTGGGCTACACCGACGTGGAGGCGAGCGTGGCGGCGGACGAGTGGCAGGCCACGGGCGCAGGCGGCAAGCCCGCAGCGGTCACGCTCACCGTCGGCGCGACCACGCTCGACGGCGAGCCCCGCGCGGCGGCCGGCACGCTCACGGTGTCGCGGCTCGTGCAGCCGGCGGAGGTCGCCCGCGGCGACTTCTTCGGCGGCCACGGCGGCATGCCGCGGCCCATGCGCGGCCGCCGTGGGGCCGCTCCGGCCGGCGGGCAGCCGGTCGAGCCGAACCCGGCCGACCCGCAGACCTGGGCCGCGGGCGAGGCGGTGTTCACGCAGCAGGTGGCGACCGACAAGGCCACGGGCAAGGTTGCGGCCACCGCCAACCTGCCGGCGGGCATCTACAAGGCGGTGTTCGAGATCCCGGCGGCCGGCGCCGTGCCGGCAGTGAAGGCCGAGCAGGTGATCGAGGTCGTGGATCCGGCCGCCGCGCGGTACGGCGTGAAGCGGGCGTTCGTGATGAAGGCCGAGAAGCAGTCGGTGGAACCGACGAGCGAGTTTTCGGCGTTCGTCGGCACCGGCTACGGAGCCGGCCGGGCGCTCGTCGAGATTTCGCAGTCCGGAAAGACGCTCGCGAGCTACTGGACCGAGCCGGGGCGGACACAGTGGCCGGTGCGCCTGAAGGTCACCGACGCCCACCGCGGCGGGTTCACCGTGCGGGCCTGGATGGTCCGCGACGGCCGGCTGCACTCCCAGAGCCGCACGATCGACGTGCCGTGGACGAATAAAAAACTCGCCATCGAGTGGGAGCGGTTCACCCGCCGGCTCGAGCCGGGCGCGAAGGAGATCTGGCGGGCGAAGATCACGAGCGTGGCCGACCCGGTGGCCGGCCCGGCGGCGCCGGTCGCGGCCGAGTTCCTCGCGCTCGCCTACGACCAGTCGCTCGACGCGCTCGCCCAGCATGCCTGGCCGGGCGACCTGATGGGAGTGTTCCGTCGAGAGTCGAGCTGGCTGAACCTCTCCTTCACCAACCGTGGCGAGGGATTCAATCACATCCGCGGCCACTTCGACGTGCCGCAGGTGGACGTGCCGGAGATGACCTACCGCGTGCTGCGGGATCCGTTTGGCACCCCGGCCATGGGCTGGGACGGTGGTTTTGTCGGCCGCGGTAAGGGCGGCGGTCGGGCGCTCAGGATGAATAAGTATGCGGCGCAAGCAGGGCAGCTGGCCATGGATGCCGCCCCGATGGCGGCGGCGATGGCCGGCGATAAACAGCTCGAGCACTCGCCTGGAGGCAGCGGGGAAAAGGCCAAGCTCGCCGCCGGCAAGCAGGGCGACGAAGCCGGTGCCCCCCCGGGCCCCGGCGGCCCGGCCGCGGCCGCCCCGCCGCCGCCACGCAAAAACCTCGTCGAGACGGCGTTCTTCCTGCCCGCGCTCTCGAGCGACAAGGACGGCGTCGTGTCGATCGAGTTCACGCTCCCCGACACGCTCACGACCTGGCAGTTCAAGGGCCTGGCCCACGATGCGGCGCTCCGCAGCGGATCTATCGTGGCTGAATGCGTGTCTGCAAAGGATCTGATGGTCGAGCCGGTCATGCCCCGCTTTCTCCGCGAGGGGGACGTCGTGCAGATCCCGGTCAAGGTGAGCAACAAGTCCACCGGCCGGCTTGCCGGCACGGTGAAGTTCGCCCTGGCCGACGCCCGCACCGACCGCTCCCGCGACGATCTCGTGGCCGGCCCACGGGAATTGCCCTTCGACCTCGCCGCCGGCGAGTCGAAGCCGGTCGTGTTCACCGTCAAGGTGGCCGACGGCACCGAGACGCTCCGCTACCTGGCCACGGGCTCCGCCGGCAAGGCCGCTGACGGCGAAGAGGCCCTGCTTGCGGTCCTTCCCCGGAGGGTCCTCGTCAGCGAGTCGGTGCCCGTCACGATCCGCGGCCCCGGCGAGCGAAAGGTGTCGCTCGAGCGGCTGGCGAAGAGCGCCGGCACCGACATCCAGAGCCAGTCGCTCGTCGTCCAGGCGACGTCGAACCCGGCCTGGTACGCCGTCCTCGCCCTGCCCTCGATCATGGAGGACACCGACGAGAGCACCGAGACGCTCTTCACGCGGCTGTACGCCAACGCCCTCGCCCGGCACCTGGCCACGAGCGACCCGCGGATCGGCAAGGTCTTCGAGCCGTGGACGGGGACGGCGGCCCTGGAAAGCCCGCTCGAGAAGAACACCGACCTCGTGAAGACGCTCCTCGCCGAGACGCCCTGGGTCCGCGACGCGGTGGACGAGAAGGAGGCGCGGGCCCGGATCGGGCTCCTCTTCGACGCCACCCGGGCCGAGAACGAGACGCGGGCGGCCCTCGCGCGGCTCGCCACCC
>JBJTHX010000078.1:0-3620 GCA_046094745.1 Planctomycetia bacterium | reverse complement strand
AGCACCTTCTGTCCCGCGCGGACGAGGTTCTCGTCGTCGGCGAGGAGTTTGGCCTCGGAATCGTTGAGGACCAATCCGTCGATGCGCTCGAGCAGCTGCCCGAGTTCGTCGCGTTGGATGTTGATCCACAAGTCCATCGTGTCGGCCACGGTGAGTCGGGCGTTCGGCACCTGATCGAGCACCGAGAGCTGCGTGGTCGGCGAGGCGTTGCCAAGAAACACGAACCGGCTGTCCTGGTGCGACGGCGCGAGTTTCGGTTTGAATTCCCCGAACACGTTGAGGTGGACCTCGAGCGTCTCGCGGTCGTTCATGTTGGGGAGGTAGCGGCCGCGCCAACGGAAGGTCTTTCCGCCGGGAATCGTCTGCAGGCCGGCGGTGTCGATGCCCCGCGCCTCCAGGAGTCTGGTGTGCTCCGCCGGCCAGTCCTCGCCCACCGCGCCGATCATGCGCACCGGGGAGAAGAACCGCGCCGCGTAGGAGAAATAGACGGCCGATCCGCCGAGGATGTCGTCGCGTCTGTCCGTGGTGGTCTCGACGCAATCGAGGGCGACGCTTCCGACGACGAGCAACGGCATGGCGAACCGACCTCCGGGGGATTTTCCTCTTGCGCTGCCGGATCGTACGGCCGCCCGCCGCGGCCGTCCATGACCGTCGCTCCGCGGGCGGCCTTCCCCGTGCGACGGCGGCGGCGGCAGGCGACGCCCGCCAGCACCGCGCCGGCAGCCGCCAGGACCGTGGTCGCCGGTTCGGGCACCGCCACCGTATTCCAGGAGAGGCCGTAGGTCTCGGCCGTCACGGCCGTCGTGCCCGTGTCGTAGATCATCTGCGGCAGCGTGACCCGCAGCCCGTAGTCGCCCTCGGGGAGGATGAGCCGCAGCAGTTCGGCGTTGTTGTAGAGGCTCTTCGATTCCGCCACGAGCGCCGCGAAACTGCCGCTCGCCACGCTCCACACCTGCAGGTCGAGGTTCGCGAACGAGGTGCGCGTGCCGGAATCGCCGGCGGCGTCGAATGCGCCGCCGGTGAACCAGTTGAGCGCCACCTGCAGTTGCGTCGTGCCGGTGAGCGTGGTGCCAAGCAGGTAGTCGTTCGCCCCGCCCACCGTCACCGCCCCGAGGTCCCAGCCCTTGCCGCCGATCATGCCGCCGGTCGTGCCGCTGACGTCGAGGGTCGTCGCTTCGACGTAGGTGCGACCCGCGGTCGTGAGGTTCACGAGCCCCGCCCCGGTGGCGTAGTCGAGCGCCTGGGTGGTCCGCACCACGCCGTCAACGGTCGTCTGGCCGTTGTTCCAGCCGGCGGTCTCGTCGGCCGTCGCCATCAGCACCGCCTTGACGACCCGTGAGTCGAAGGCCGTCTCGGGCAGCGCGAAATACTTCGCCGCATCCTTCATCAGGGCCACGCCACCCGCGACCAGCGGCGACGCGAAACTGGTGCCGTCCTGGTTCACGAAATACCTGTCCGTCGGCGACGGATCCTGCGTGATGGTCGTCAGGGGCGCCAGCCCGCCGGTCGGCCCGAGGGAGGCCGCAAGGAACTGCTGCTCGCCGGGAGCGGCGATGTCGACGGCCGCCCGCACGCCGACGAGCGTGCCGCTGGTCTGCGGATTGTAGAAGTCGACCGGGCCGCGCGAGGAAAACTCCGAGGGCGTGCCGAAGCCGGCCCCGCCGACGCTGCCCACGGTGATGCCGTTGTAGACGTTGCCGGGGGCGAACACCGGCGTGACGTCGTCGTTGCCGGCCGCGGCGACGAACGTGACCGTCGGGTTCTCCCACGCCAGCGCGTCGATCGCCAGCGACTCCTGATCGAGCGCCGCCGGATCCGTGTAGCCGAAACTGCTGTTCACCACGTCGGCCCGCGTGCCGCTGATGCCCTGGAACATCTGCCGGTAGACGGGCACGGTGGAGGCCGGCGTGGTGCTGAACGAGCCGATACTGGCCGTGCTCGTCGAGTAGGCCGTGGCAATGGCGCCCGACCAGATGGCCGCGGCGGGGGCCATGCCGATGGCGACATTGGAGAACGCGGCCGAACTCGTGCCCGTGGCGGGGATATAGCCGGTGCCGGCGAGCACGTGCCCGACCATCGTGGCATGGAAATCCAACTGGCCCGTGTTGTCCGGCGCGACGATCTGCCGGGCCACGGCAGGGCCCAACGCGGATCCCGTGCGGTTGAAGACCTCGTGCCCACCCCAGACGAAGCCGGCCTCGACGTTGCCGATCACGGACCGCTCGCCGAACAAGCCCGTGTTGTAGAAGATGCCCGCACCGACCGCCGTGTTGACGAGCGTGTACGGCCCGCCCGGATAGGGTCCGGCCAAGAACGTGCCCCGCGCGAAGCTCGTCGCGGGCGTCGGGCCATCGGCACGGCCCCAGTGCCCCGCGCCGGCCACAGCCGCCGCCGCGGCCATCAGCAGCCAGCAGCCCGGCCACCCGCTGCGGGCGCAGCGAAACGAATCGCGCCGGGATGTGGCGGCTGGTGGCATGAGAAAATGGCGTCGCCCGCCCCGCGAGGCAACACTTTCAGTGTCCGCATCGGCAGCCGCAAAGCCAAGCCGCCGGCCGGTTTTTTACGGCGAAAATCGGTCCCTCTGGGCCGCGCCGGCGGATTCATCCCCGTTCGTGCCGGATTCGTCCCGGCCAGCCTGTATGTTCAGGCGTCGGCTGATCGGTCGTGCGACCGGCGGCCCGACGAGGACGAGCCCCGAGGAGCCAGTCGATGGCCTACCAAGGATATGCGTTGGCGGTGTTGGCGGCGGTGCTGTGGGGGCTGACCTACTGCCTCGACGAGCGGGTGCTCGCGGGTCTTTCGGTGTTCAAGCTCTACTTCCTGCACTGCGTCTGCGGCGCGCTGGTGGCCGGCGCGATCCTGCTCGTGCAGGGCACGTCCCCGGCGGGCCTGTTCGGCTTCGACACGGCGAAGGTCAGTCTGCCGCTGGTGGCCGTGACGCTGGCGACGGCGACGACGGCGGCCCTGGCGATCCTGGGTTCGATCCAGCTCCTGGGCGCGGGCCGGTCGGCGGTGCTCGAGATTTCCTATCCGTTCTTCGTGGCCGTCTTCTCGGTGCTGCTCTTTCAGGGGCAGTTGCAGCTGCCGGTGGTCGTCGGCGGCATCTTCATCTTCATCGGCTCGGCCATCATCGTGCTCGCGACGTAGCGGCTGGACCGCGGCGAAGCGAGCCGACCGAGAAGACCAGCCCGTGCCACCCGCGGCTGCGAACTGCCGGCCATGCACGCCCATCGGGCGTGGGGTACCCTAGGAGGGCCGTTCGCGCCCCTCTTTTGGAATGCAACCGTGGCCGATTCCCACTCGCCTTCGGAGGTTCTCGCCTGTCCGCACTGCGACCGGCTGTTTCATCTGACTCCGGCGGTGCTCGGGAAGAAGATTCGCTGCCGGGGCTGCACCCAGGTCTTCCACATTCCGCAGGATACGACGAGCGTGCCCCTGGCGACCTCCGTTGCGAGCGGGCAGGCCGCGCAGGCTGAGCCGCCCATTCCTGTGGCCATCGCCACCGTGGAAAACGGCCGAGACGTCCGTTCCTGCCCGACGTGCGGCCGGATGTTCGCCATGAAGCCCGCCTTGATCGGCAAGACGATCCGCTGCCGACGCTGCAAGGTGAACTTCTTGGT
>JBJTHX010000077.1:0-3542 GCA_046094745.1 Planctomycetia bacterium | reverse complement strand
GGTCGGGCGACAAGCAGACGGCGCTGTCCATCATCGACAGCCTCGAGCAGCGGGCGGTGGACGCCGACGTCAAGCCCGGCGCGGAGAAGGACTCGTGGCAGGGGATGTGGTGGCGGGATCCACACCCGGGCTGGGGGAGGTGGAACTACGCCCCGATCGCGTCGCAGTCGATCATGATCGAGGCCTTCGACGAGGTGGCCGGCGACAAGGTCGCGGTCGAGGCGATGAAGGTCTGGCTGCTCTCGCAGAAGCGGACGAGCCGCTGGAGGAACAGCCGCACGACGGCCGACGCCGTCGCGGCGCTCCTCGGCCGCGGCGACGACCTGCTCGGCTCACAGGAGCTCGTGACGGTGGACGTGGGGGGCGAGCGGATCGCGCCCGCAAAGGTCGAGGCCGGCACGGGCTTCTTCGAGGAGCGGTTCACCCGCCGCGAGATCACGCCCGAGATGGCGGCGATCACGGTCACGAAGCCCGATAAGGGCCTGGCCTTCGGCGGCGTCCACTGGCAGTATCTCGACGACATCTCGAAGGTGCCGGCGGCGGGCCGCGAGGAGCTGGCCATCGAGAAGCAGCTGTTCATCAAGCGGATGACGAAGGCCGGTCCGGAGCTCGTGCCCGTGCCGGCCAAGGCCGGTGGCGACGCGCAGGTCGAGCTCGGCGACGAGCTCGTCGTGCGGCTGGTGGTGACGAGCGACCGTGACTACGAGTTCCTGGAGCTCGCCGACCATCGGCCAAGCATCACCGAGCCGGTGGACGTGCTCTCCGGCTGGCGGTACGGCGACGGGGCCGCCTGGTACGTGGCGATCCGCGACGCCGCGACGCAGATGTTCTTCGAGCGGCTGCCGCGGGGCACGCACGTCTTCGAATATTCGCTGCGGGCGGCCCACCGGGGCACGGCCTCGAGCGGGTTCGCGAGGATCCAGAGCCGCTACGCCCCCGAGTTCAACGCCCACTCCGCGAGCGTGAACCTCGAGGTCAAGTAGCCCCCGGGGTCTGGCTCATTTTCCGCCAGGAACATGTGCCTGACCCCGTCCGCGCCGCTGCCGCACCGCAACCCAGACCGCGACCAGCGGCACAAGGCCGGCGACGAGACCCATCTGCGACGGCTCGGGCACGGCCGTGATCGTCGCCGTCAGTGCCGTCCACTGGGATTCCGAACCCGTCACGATCGGATTCGTGATGATCGCGGCCGGGCCGTCGGCGGGGGTGTACGACATGGCGTAATCAAAATTGATGTCCGGAACGATCCAGTTTGTCGGCGGATTGCCACCCACGTTCACGTTGACCGTGTACAGCCGCACCTGCGACTTGTAGGCGTACCAGTTTTGCCCCGCCAGGTCGGTGGCGACCTGCAGCCAGTACGACGTCTCCGGTGCGAGGGCGAGATTGACGTTCGAGAAGTGGACCGCGGTCTGCTGTGTCGGCGCCGTCGGCGCATCGACGACCGGGAGGGTGGCCACGAGCAGGCTCCCGACCGTGCCGCTGACCACGTTGCCCGGACGACCGTCCGTGCCCGACGTCACCACGGTCACGGTCAGCCGCTGTTGCGATTCCGCATCGAGGGCGGGATCCTTCGCCAACGGCAGCCAGATATCGGTGAGGAGGTAGCCGCTCGCCGACGTGCGGAAGCACTGCGCCGTCGCCGGCGGGGCATACCAGGCGCTCTCGTTGACGCCCGTCCCACTGCCGAACGTCGAGAAGATCGTCTCCGCACGGAGCCGCCCAGCGCCTGCGATCAGGGCCGCGGCGAGCGCGACTCCGGCGAGCCCGCGGGCCGCCGGTCCGCGCCGTGCCGCCCCCGTGCCGGAGCCCATGAAGAACATGCCTTCCGTGAGCCTGTCGATACCGCCGTCCCCGGCCCGGGTCTATTGGCGATTCCGCCAAGGGGTCTGGCTCATTGTCCACCAGGAACATGTGCCTGACCCCGTCCGCCGCCCTGACCCCATTGCCCGCCCAGGCGACCGGCCCTGTCCGCCCCGACCCATCACGGGGCCGGCCGGCGGCCCGCGGGCAGTTCGATCCCCTGTTCGCGCAGCTGCCGCTCGAAGGCGGCGGCCCAGCCGCGATTGGCGGCGGGGCTGGCGGGACTGGGGTGGAGGATGCTCGCGATCGGCGGGCCGGCCGTGCCGCCGCCCGGGCCCGCGCCGCATCCACCAGCCCGCGGTCGAGCCTCGTGCAGGACTCCGCCAGAGCCCGCTCCTCCACACCGAGCGGCGCCGCGGCGGCGTGGATGTTGTGGGACTGCAGCCGCGCCGGTGCCGGCCAGCCAAGCACGGCCACGAGCTCGTGAAACGAATCGGTGAACGTCTCCACGAATCCCACCACGTCGATGGCCGCCAGACGAGCATCGAGCGTCGCGACGAGCGATTCGTGAGGCTGGACCGCGGCGGCACACGCGGCCACCACCTCGTCGAACACCGGACCTCCCCGTGCCAGATCACACGCGAAGGCGTTGCCGAAGACGGCCGCACCGGGCAGGGAGAGGAAGTCGACGAAGCCGGCCCGGGCCACCTCGCGCAGCCGCCGGTAGGCGACACCCCGGGCGGCGACGACCGCGTCGTCCCAGCGGGCGATCATCCTCCATTCCGAACACAGTCGCTCCACCGGATCGCGGAGGCCGTATCGACCTGCCGGGAACGCCTCGCAGCACGGCGGCTCACGGCGCCGGCCAGCGGGCCACGGGCGACACCTCGTCGAGGCGGAACTCCTTCCTGCTCAGCGCCTCGTAGTGATGGCCAATGTCGATCTGCGCCCCCTCCGTGACCTGGTTGCCGTCGCGGTCGAGCCGGGCGTTCATCGTCGCCTTCTTGCCGCTGCGGCAGATCGTCTTGATCTCGATGAGGTTATCGGCCCAGGCGAGCAGGTACTTGCTTCCCTCGAACGGCTCGCCCTGGAAGTCGGTGCGGATCCCGTAGCACAAGACCGGCACCCCGAGCCGGTCACAGACCTGCGTCAATTGCAGCACCTGCAGCGGCGTGAGGAACTGCGCCTCGTCGATGAGCACGCAGTGCACGGGGCCGGCCCGCCGGGCCTCCGCCACGGCGGCGTGGAAGTCGTAGGCCGCGTCGAAGCCGATCGCCTCGGCCGCGAGGCCGATGCGGGAATGGATGCGGTGCGTGCCGCCGCGGTCGTCGATGGCGGGCGCGTAGAGCAGGGCCCGCATGCCCCGCTCCTGGTAGTTGTGGGCCGACTGGAGCAGCGTCGTGCTCTTGCCGGCGTTCATCGCCGAGAAATAGAAGTAGAGCTGGGCCATCCTGCGGCCTGGCCGGGGTGAGGCCGGCGGCTCGCGTGCGTCCGCCGGACGGCCCGATTGTCAGCCGCGGCCGCGCCGGCGCACAGCCCCGTGGCGTGGCGGCCGCGGCCGGCGGCCCGCGGGCAGTTCGATCCCCTGCTCGCGCAGCTGCCGCTCGACGGCGGCGGCCCAGCCTCGATTGGCGGCGGGGCTGGCGGGGCTGGGGTGGCGCATGCTCGCGAACGGCGGGCCGTCCGTGCCGAGCGCCGCCGCGGCTCGGTCGGCGGCGAACCGCCCCACGCCGCTCACC
>JBJTHX010000076.1:0-8565 GCA_046094745.1 Planctomycetia bacterium | reverse complement strand
GGGCACGGCCGAGCGGGTGATCACCTTCGGCCAGCGGGCCAAGGCCGCGACCAAGCCGGCGCCGACGCCGCTGGCCGACATGCTCGCGAAGTTCGACTTCGAGGCCACGATCGAACTGGCGGCCAACGGCAGCCCGCTCGCGGGGTCGCCGGTCTCGGCGCGAACGCTGCTCGCGGCCACGACCGACGCCGCGTTGGCCGCGGAGACCGCCGGCGGCGGCGTGCAGAGCCGCTATTGGACGCAGGGGCCGATCTGCACCACCGTGATCCTCGGCGACCACGTCACCAAGAAGTACGACCTGGGCACCAACGCCACCAAGGCGATCCGGCCGCTGTTCCACGTGCAGTTCTGGCCCACCATCGGCCGCTACCACGTCCGCCATATCATCGAGATCGCCGACGTCACCAAGCTGAGGGACGAACCGGGGCTGACCGTCGGCTTCACCACCAGCGGGCGGCACGACCTGGGCCTGATGCCCAAGTGGGACGTCGTCGCCATGTACAGCGGGGCCGCCCACATGCATGCGATCGGCGAGAGTCAGGCGGAACTGTTCGGCTCCTGGGCGTTTTTCTTTCGCGAAGGAGATCCGCAGAAGACCACGATCGACCAGGCACCGGGGGTGGGCCGCGTGGTGTCGAAGCTGTCGCGGCCGACCGTCTATCTGGGCGACGGCAACGCCCAGATCGCCACCGGCGCGGCCGGCGACCGGTTCACCTGCGACGGCGTCCTCGACCCGAAGCGCGACGGTTGGGTGCACGATTCCGCCCACACGCCCGGCGCCTTCTGGTGGCAGTATGTCAGCACCGGGCAGGCCTTCTGGCACGAGAAACTGCTGCACATGGCCGCCTGGTCGCAGTTCCTGGTGAATCCCGGCCTGGCGTACAACTCGGTCGGAAACGGCGGCGCCGCGACGGCGTTGATCATCAACGGCGTACAGGTGCGGGGCTGGGGATGGCAGTTTCGCAACCGCGCCCGGGCCTGGTGGGCCGCCCTCGACGGCTCGCCCGAGCGGGCGCTCTTCGAACGCAGTCTGACCGACGCCGTGGCCCAGCGGGCCGGGCTCTACGACGTGCCGGGGTCGATGCCGGACAACCCCATCCGGGCGGCCTGGAATGCCAATCACGCTTCCTGGTACGCCGGGAATCCGCCCACGCCGCGGCCCAACCGGCTCGCCTTCTGGGATCGAAAGGGTCCGTACAGCGAGCAGCAGTTGACCGGTGCAATCAAGTCCCCGCCGCCCGACGACTGGGGTGGCGGGGCCACCGCCCCGTGGATGCAGAACTACGTCACGCTGTCGATCAACCATGCGGTGGAGCTGGGGTTCGAGCCGGCACGGCCGCTGGCCGATTGGTGCGGTGCCCTGGAGATCGCCATCGCCAATTCGCCGGAGCCCCGCCATCTCGGCGACTATTGTATCCCCCAGACCAAGAACGACGGCACCTTCTACCAGAGCCTCGACGACCTGTTCGACGGCTACGCCCACGACGCCGACGGCGAATCTCCGCCCGCCATGCGGAAGGACAGCGCCGCGGGGTTTTCCGCCGCCGGGGCTCCGTCCACCTATGCCGTCTCGGTCGAGGGCTACGGCAGCATCGCCGCCGCCGCCATCGCCATGGGCAACGGCGCACCCGGCCAGTTGCAGGCCTGGAAGGTGGTGGAACCGTGGTTCCGCGCCACGCGCTTTCACGATCACGACCCCCGGTATGCGATCGTGCCGCGGGCCGTCCCGGCCGCAGCTCCCCGCTGAAGGGCGACGCGATTCCGCCCACAGAACGATCGAGTGGAAGGCTTTTTGGATGAAAAACGCCGCCTTGCCGTCGATTGTCCGTCACCCTAAACTTCACGAGTTGGGACTGGTGAATCGGGTGCGGGCGAGAACCCAATCCGCGACTTATCGGTAGTGCGTTTCGCCGGGGTATTCGGCCTGAGGTAGACGGCATGATCCTGCATGCGTGCAGACACCGCCGCACAGTGGTTTGCACGGTTGCGGCCGTGCTCGGGGTCGTCTTCTCGGCCCTGCCGGTCGACACCGCCCTGGGCCAGACCTCCTATTTCTTCAGCGGCGGCACGAAGACCTGGTCCAACTCCGCGTCGTGGTGGCTGAACTACGCCGGCACGCAGGCCGCCAGTGCCACGCCCGGTGCGAACGACACCGCGGTGTTCAACATCAGCGGCTCGAATGCCGCGGGCGTCGCCGTGTTCACGAGCAGCACGAGCCTGGGCGGGATGCAGGTGCTCGCCACGGCGACAGGCGCTCTCACGCTCCGCGGCGGCGGCGCTGACCAGACGCTCACGCTCGGCGCGGGCGGCATCCGGGTGCTGACATCCAGCACGTCCGCCCTCACGATCGGCAGCACGACGACGAACCAAGGCCTCGATGTCGTGCTCGGGGCGTCGCAGCAATGGCGGTTTGGCAACAGCCTGCTCTCGCTCAACGACCAGATTCGCGCGGCGGCGGGATCGGGCGCGTCGCAGACGCTCATGATCCAGACGACAAGCACGGCTGTCGCCACAACGGCATCTGCCGTGATGGCGACGAACGCCGCGTTCGCCGACGGCGCGGACGGTCGTCGCCTCAACCTGTGGTTCAATACCCCCGGGCGGATCAGGCTGTCGTCATCCAATCCCCTCACCGGCACGCTGACGTTTCAGAGTTCGTTGGCACAGGCTCTTGCTGACTCGCCTGCCGGATTCGACGTGGCCAGCGGAAGTAGTCTTTCGACCGTGCAGGTCCTTCAGCTCGCGGGTGGCAACATTGCGACGGGAACGTCAGTGGGGCCCTCCTTGACCTTGAGCGGCTCCGGGACGGTGCGTCTCCTGGGCGGTTCGAGCGTGGTTGTGAGCGGGATTACCATCGCAGGAATCGGCACGCTGCAGCGAGCGACCGGGGGTGGCTTCCTGGGTTTGACCAGCAGCGGAGCCCAATTAACTGACATCACGAACGACCCGAATACCAACGGCCTGATGCTGGGGTTTTATGGTGTTCGAGGCATTTTTATGGGCGTTGACACGGTCACCGGCACGGCTCGGGGCGTGACGGTCACACAGCAATCTGGTTCCATAACCGCGGCCAATTTTCTCACGAGTGCGACCGCGAACTACCAACTCAACTACAACCAGACTGTTCAAACGCTATCAGCGAACGCCGTGGGGAACTCGCTGGCGTTGGAGACGACGAGCGGTTCGAATCAGGGGATTTATGCGCCGCTCGATCTTGGTTCCCGCACACTCACGCTGAATGCATTGGGGTACCGGCAAAGCGGGGCAACCAGTTCGGGCAACTCCTACGGCAGCACGTCCACGATTTCAGCCTCCGGCGGCGGGCTTGTGATTGGGCCGTCTGGTGAATTGGCGATTTCCATTTTCAGCAACAACCTGGCGATTTCAGCGCCGATCAGTGGCTCGGGATGGGTCACGCTTGGGGTCGTCAGCACGTATGGGGGCATGCTTGACCGCTCCTTCACCCTCTCCGGCAGCAACAGCCACACCGGCGGCACGTCGATCGTCAGCCGGGGCCTGAATCTGAACAACGCCCACGCCCTCGGCTCGGGCACGTTCCGCATCGGGGGCAACGGGATCGTGCTCGACAACACGTCGGCCGGCCCGATCTCGATCGCCACCAACAACCTCCAGGAATGGAACAGCGATTTCTCGTTCCGTGGCACGCAGGACCTGAACCTCGGCACGGGCGCCGTGTCGCTCGGCAACTGGGCTGGCTCGTGGCGGACGATCACCACCAACGGCACGGCCACGCTCACCGTCGGCGGCCCGATCGGGAACGGTTCGTATGCGGACCTGCCGACGACCGGGGTCATCAAGTCGGGCAGCGGCGTGCTCGTCCTGTCGGGCAACAATACCTACACCGGCGGCACCGAGTTCGCCGAGGGCGTTCTCTCGGTGACGAGCGACGCGAATCTCGGAGCTTCTTCCGCGCCGCTTGTCTTCAACGGCGGCGCCCTGCGGATTGCGGGCACGTCGCTGGCGAGCCTGTCCACCAACCGGCCGGTCTCCGCGGTCGTGGACCAGCCGTTCTGGTTCGACGTGGCCGACGCATCCCACACGTTCACGGTTGGTCAGAATTTAGCCCAGCAGGGGGGCGCCGGCCTGACGAAGACGGGCCTCGGCGTGCTTTCGCTGACCGGCACGAGCACCTTCACCGCCCGGACGCAGGTTCGCGAGGGGGTGGTGCAGGTTGCGACGATCAACGACTCCGGCGCGAGCCCGCTGGGCACGAACACCACGACCGACCTGGGAAGTGGGGCGACGGCCGGCACGCTCCGTTGGGTGGGCGCGACCTCAGGCACGACCAGCCGCACCTTTAACCTCGCGGGCACGACCGGTGGCGGCATCATCGAGGCCAGCGGTGCCGGCGTGCTCGTGATCACGAGCACGGTGACGGCCACGGGCGTCGGCGCGAAGACGCTCACGCTCGGCGGATCAGGCACGGCGGCCAACACGATCGGCGTGATCCTGGACGGCTCCGGCACCACGTCGGTCGTGAAGGACGGCCCCGGCCAGTGGCGAATCAACGCGGCGAGCGGCTACACCGGCTCGTTCACCGTAAGGAACGGCACGCTTGTGGCCGCGGTGGACAGTGGCGAAAGCGGACAAAACGGGGTGTTCGGAGCCACGTCGAGTCCGGGGGCCAGCGTGTCCGTGGGCGACGCCACGGCGGGCGCGGAGGGCACGGCGGCATTGCTCCTGGCGGCAGGCGTGAACTCCAACCGGGTGATCAACATTCCGGAGTCGCTCGGCGGCTCGCAGGTGGTGGTGCTCGGCAGTCAGGGGACGAGCGGCACGTCTGCGTCGTTCGACCAGCAGATCCGGCTGGGCCGGGCGGTGACGCTGATGGCGGCCACGAGCGGCACGACGATCTTCGGCAACACGTGGACCGACTCATCCGGCACGGCATCGCCGACGGTGAACGTGTCGATCGGCTCGAGTGGCAACCTCGGCACGGTGCTCCTGAAGAACGACCTGACGACGACGGGCTTGGTGGGAGTGCGGTTCGGCACGCTGAACGTGGACGACAGCAAGACGCTCACAGCGGCCGGGATCGTGGGCATCGACTCGGGCGCCACGCTCGCCGGCGTGGGCACGGTGGCGGCCATGCTCGGCGGAGCGGGCTTCGTCGCCCCGGGTAACTCGCCGGGCATCCTCACGGCGCAGGCGGTCAATCCGACGGGCGGCCTCGCCTTCAACTTCGAGTTCATGGGCGCGGGGCCCTCCTACGGAACCGGGACGGCGAGCGTCAACGACGTGCTGCGGCTGACGGGATCAACCGCATTCACGGCGTTGCTGACGGGGTCCAACGCGATCAACGTGTATCTCGACGTGGGGAACCTGTCGGAGGGGAACACGTTCCGCGGCGGCTTCTTCACGAATCAACCCGGGTCGTTTGCGACGAGCATCGCTGCCGCCACCTACACCTACTGGGTGTCGGGCACGGGAGCCGGCCAGACGACGTACCTGAACAAGACGTACGTGCCGTTCTCGGACCAGTATTCGTCGCTGCAGATGGCCGTGACCACAGTCTCCGACACGGCCACGTTCTTCGGCGAGTCGCCGACGAGCGGACAGGTGATGCAGTTCACGGTCGTCGTGCCCGAACCGGGCACGCTCGCGCTCGCGGCCCTCGGCCTCGGCCTCGCGGGCTACGCCCTCCGCCGCCGCCGCGCCGCGTAGCGGCGGGAACCCGTTGCGGTTGGCGGGCCCCGTTTTGCATGGCAGGTGGGGTGTCGTTCCGACCCGGAGTCCCCGGGTTGCCACCCGGGGCTTCCCAGAGGACGTTGCCCAGGAAGCCCGGAGCGGAAGCGATGGGACTCCGTGTGCATGCCGCGAGTTCGCCCGCCATCCCGAGCGGGGACCGAACGCCAAACCCACGTTCCTGGCCTCGCAACCGGAGCGGAAGCGACGGGACTCAAAAAACTCCTTGCGTCACTTGAACTCGTCGGCACCCAGGTCGGGGCGACCCTTGCGGGGCTGGCCCTCGAAATCATCCTTCACCAGCGCCGGCTCGGGACCACGATCGATCGCGTCGGTCGCGGCCGCCACCAGCCGCAGGTCGCCGGCGGCCGGGTCGCGGAAGTAGGCCGCCACGTCGCGGTTGAGGTTGTCCCGAAACGTGATCTGACCCTCGCGATTCTCGGCCGAAATCTCCGGGCCGCTGAACACGTTGCCCGCCACCACGAGGCCCTCGTTGGGCCCCGTCGCCCGCAGCAGCCGGCGGAACCGGCCCTGGGGATCGTGGACCGTGTTGTGGAGGAATTGGCAACCCTTGGTGGAGGAGGCGAAGAGATTGCTCTCCGGGCAGCGGACGACGAAGTTGTTGCGGACGATGCAGTCGGTGGCATGGGCCATGCCCTCATCGCCCCGGGCGGAGTTGCCGAGGCAGATTCCCTGGTCGCAGTCGATGATGAGGTTCCGCTCCACGACCGCGTTCTTCGACCCTACCCAGATGAACACGGCGCCGCGGCCCTCGCCCGTCTTGCCGTGGATGTTGCGGAACACGTTGTCGGCGACGACGAGGCCGTCGGTGCCCATCACGTCCATGCCGCCGATGTAGTTGTGGCCGTAGGTTTGGTTCTCGTCCTCGTAGGGATCGTCGCCCACCTGCTTCGGCCGGTCGTTCTCGAACAGGCAGAACTCGACACGGTGGCCCGGCGCCCAGGCCGGCTTGCCGTCGGGCCCCGGCCGGATCTGCGGCCCCTTCACGTGCCGCTGCCAGACGTTGCGGCTGTGGACGTTGCGCAGCCAGACCTGCTCCGCCCCGACGTCGCCGTTGATCTTGATGCCGTTCTGCTTGATGTTCTGCACGGTGAGGTCGGCGAGCAGGGCCCGCTTGCACCGCGTGAACACCACGCCCTCGGTGTGCCGACTGTCGGCGAAGTCGATCACGACCTTCGACCGGTCGCCCCCGGCACCGCGAACGGCCACGTCGTCGGCGTTCTGGATGACGAGCGAGTGCGGCATCTTGTAGACGCCCGGGGCCAGGAGGATCGTCTGCCCGCTCTTGAGGGCCCCCGCCGCCGCCACCAGTTCCGCGGCGTTCGCGACCCGCACGACCGCGCCCTGCGGGGCCGGCAGCGCCGGCGCCGACCGCAGCAACTCCCCGGTGGTCGCGGCGACCGCCTTGGCCTTGGTCTTGCGGGGCGCCTCGGCCGCCTTCGCGGGCTTCGGCCGCGCCCCCTCGGCCCCGGCGTCGAGCACCTTCTGCTTGATCTCCATCACCTTGTGCACGTTGAGCCAACCGCGGAGCAGGTAGCCGCCCTTGGCGAGGTTTTCGGGCGTGGCCGGCCCCGCCGAGCCCTCGGGCGACGGATGGACGCCGTCGCCGCCGATCAGCGTGCCCTGCCAGGCATTCCCCGGCTGCCGGGCAAGGATCTCGCCGTGGTAATCGACCAGCGGCAGGCCGTGCTTCTGCGCCAGGGCCACGAGGCCCTGGTTGTAGGGCCCGACCCGGCCCGCCGGGTCGGGATTCCGCGGCGGCACCGTCGTCACCACGGGGATCGTGCCGCGGTCGAGGCACTTCTTGTAGATCGTCTCCATCGAGGCGAGATACTGCTCGACCGGCACCTGCCGGCCGGCGTCGTTGGTGCCCAGGAGGATGATCGCGATCTGCGGGTCGTGGTCCGCGAGGATCGCGTCGAGCGCCGGCAGGCCGTGGTGGCCGCCCGCCAGGCACTGCTCGGCGGTCATGCCGCTCGAGGCCGTCCAGCTTCGGCCCGAGGGCTGGTCGTCGGCCGCCAGCCACCAGCCGTTGGTCTTGTCGTTGACGTCGGACCGCATCCACTTGCAGATCGCCAGCTCCTCCGGCGTGCGGCCCTGCCCGCGGCGGGCCCACTGGCCGGCGGGGTTCGCGTAGGAGATCGAATCGCCGATCGGCACGACCTTCCCCTGGGCTCCCTTGAACTTCGCGGTCACGGCCTTCATCGCCTGGGGCCAGGCCCACGAGTCCTTGACGACGTCGGCGGCCCGGGCGGCCGGCAGGCCCGCCAGGCATGCCACGGCAACGAGCACCCATCGCTTGAGCATCACTGGATCTCCACGAGGATTCGGGCGGATCGCGCCCACAGTTCAGACCGACCCCGACGGCGTCGGGCGACTCACAGTATGCCGCCTCGCCGGGCCGCACGCCCAGTGTCGCAAACGACAGGTCGCGGCCGGACCCGACCCGGCCGCGGGTATGATGCGGCCTCCGCGCTCCGGACGCCCTTTTCCCCCGAGCATCCAATGCCCCTCCTGGCCATCGTGCACGGCACGGCGATCCTGCCCGACCGGCTCCTGCCCCGGGCCGTGATCGTCTGCGAACGGGGGCGGATCGTGTCGGTGAAGGCGGCCGGCCGGGTGCCGCGGGGGGCGGAGGTCGTCGACGCCCGTGGGGCGTTCGTATCTCCCGGGTTCGTCGATCTCCACGTCCACGGCGGCGCGGGGGCCGACTTCATGGACGGCACGCCCGCGGCGGTGCGCACCGTCCTGGCCGCGCACGCCCGCCACGGCACGACCTCACTCTTCGCGACGACGACCGTCGGCCGCGCCGAGCAGATCGAGGCCATGCTCGCCGCC
>JBJTHX010000075.1:0-4678 GCA_046094745.1 Planctomycetia bacterium | reverse complement strand
TGCAGAGGTCGACATTGCTCTCGGGGACGGCGCTGCGGGAGGACGTGTCGCCGCAGCGGTTCGGCAGCCGGTTGCGGGCCGAGCGGCTGGGACGGGCCGAAGCAGACGAAAACTGAACCGCCGGCCCTGAAACGCCGATTTCACCCGTGCCGCCGCGGCGCCGCGTTGCCCGCCGGGGCGACGGCGGGTACGCTTCAGGGCTTCCCCGAGGACGCGAGATCATGAAAGACGGCCTCCATCCCCGCTACGGCGAGACGGTCGTCCGCTGCGGCTGCGGCAACACCTTCTCCACCCGCAGCACCGTGCCCGAGATCAAGGTCGACATCTGCAACGTGTGCCACCCGTTCTTCACGGGCAAGCTCAAGTTCGTCGACACGGCCGGCCGGATCGAGAAGTTCAAGAGCAAGTTCGCCGGCGCCGGCTATGCCAGCCTGAAGAAGGGAAAGAAGGCCGCCGCGGCCGAGCCGACCGCGTCCTGATTCATGCGCGACCAGCTGGAAGCCAGGCTCGCCCGGTTCGAGGAACTGGAGCGAGCGATGGTCGATCCCGAGGTGCTCGCGGACCAGCAGCGGCTGTCGGCGACGGCCCGGGAACACGGCACGCTCGCCCGGCTGGCCCTCAAGTATCGTCAGTTCGTCGATCTCGAACGGCAGATCGCCGATCTCAAGGCCATGATCCGCGGCGACGACCGCGAGCTGCGCGGCCTCGCCGAGGCCGAGCTGCCCGACCTCGAGCGGCGCCGCGAGCGGGAGTGGGACGAGCTGCTCGAACTCTGCTCCGACGACGAGGATGCCGACCGCACGCGGTGCATCGTGGAATTGCGGGCCGGGACCGGCGGCGACGAGGCCGCGCTGTTCGTCCGCGACCTCTACGAGATGTACCGGCGGTACGGTGCCGAGCAGGGCTGGGCCTTCGAGGTGCTCGACGCGAGCCCGACGGAGCTCGGCGGCTTCAAGGAGCTCGTGCTCGGCGTCTCCGGCGCGGCCGCCTTCCGGAAGCTGCAGCACGAGAGCGGCGGGCATCGGGTGCAGCGGGTGCCCGACACGGAGGCCAAGGGGCGGATCCACACGTCGGCGGCCACCGTCGCGGTGCTGCCGGAGCCCGAGGACGTGGAGGTGTCGCTGGCCCCCGACGAGTATCGCAAGGACCTGTTCTGCGCGAGCGGTCCCGGCGGGCAGCACGTCAACAAGACCGCCTCGGCCGTCCGGCTCACGCACCTCGAGACTGGCATCGTCGTGCAGTGCCAGGACGAGAAGAGCCAGCACAAGAACCTCGCCAAGGCCCTGCGGGTGCTGAAGACGCGGCTCTATGAACACCGCCGGAACATCGAGCACCAGAAGCGGGCCGCCGAGCGGAAGACGCTCGTCGGCTCCGGCGACCGCAGCCAGCGGATCCGCACCTACAACTTCCCGCAGAATCGGCTCACCGACCACCGGATCAACGAGAGTTTCACGCTCGACCAGGTGATGGCGGGGCGGCTCGGCCTCGTGGTCGACGCGATCGAGGAGCATGCCCGCCAGGCGCGGAAGGCGGCCATGGAGGAGTCCGCGCGGCCGGCCGGCCAGGCGGCCGGCTGACGCGTTCGACCCGGCCCCGCGGAGACACCCCATGCACGCCCAGCCACCGCCGCAGCCCCGCGACGCCGCCGATACGTGGACGGTCGGTCGCCTGCTCGCCTGGACGACCGACTGGCTCTCGGCCCGCGGCGCGGAATCGCCGCGGCTCGATGCCGAGGTCCTGCTGGCCCACGTCCGCGGCTGCCCGCGGATCGCCCTCTACACGGCCTTCGAGGAACTGGTCGCCGAGGCCGAGCGGGCTCGGTTCCGCGACTTGGTCAAGCGCCGCGGCGCCGGGGAGCCGGTGGCCTACCTCGTCGGCAGCCGCGAGTTCTTCTCGCTCCCCTTCGCGGTCGACCGGTCGGTGCTCGTGCCGCGGCCGGAGACCGAGGGGCTCGTCGTCCGCGTGCTCGATCTGTGTCGCACGGCCGCCGCCCCGCGGATCGTCGACGTGGGCACGGGCTCGGGGGCGATCGTCGTCGCGCTCGCCAAGCACCTGCCGCGGGCCGCGTTGGCCGCCACGGACATCTCGGCCGAGGCGCTCGCCGTCGCCCGGGCCAACGCCGCGCGGCACGGCGCGGCCGAGCGGATCGCGTTCGTCGAGTGCGACCTGCTCGACTCGGCCACGGCCGCCGGGCCCTGGGACGTGAGCGTGAGCAATCCGCCCTACGTGCGCGAGGACGAGTTCGCCGCCCTGCCGCGCGACGTCCGCGAACACGAGCCGCGCGGCGCGCTCGTGGCCGGGCCGACCGGCGTCGAGGTGGTGGAGCGGCTGGCGGCCACCGCGACGACGGGGCTCGCCCCGGGCGGCTGGCTCGTGGTGGAGATCGGCCCGACCGTCGTGGAGGCGGCCGAGGCGGCGCTGGCGAAGCAGGCCGCGCTCGAGCCGGGGCCGACGCTCAAGGACCTCGCCGGCCTGCCGCGGATCGTCCAGGCCCGTCGGCGCGGGTAGAGCGCCGCCCGCCGGCGACCGGCAGGCTGGGCGGTGGCGGCAAGCCGAGTCGACCCGCGCCGGCAGGCGGGGCAACGTGTGAAAGGGGCGGGGGTCGCGGCCCGTCGCCGGGAAGAACGGCGGCGAATTCTCGCCGCGTGGATGTCGAATCATCCGGCAGAACCCCCGGGTTTCCGGCCAGGTTTCGAACCCTTCGCATGGTGCCGAGGATGGGCCGTCACTGGCTGCTCGCGATCGTGGTTGGCATCGGCTGCGGGCTCGGGGGAGCGGCCTCGGCGGACGACGACGCGGCCATCCACGAGGTTTCGTTCCTCAAGGCGACGGACTTCGACGAACCCGCGCCGCTGCCGACGCCCGGCGACGACAACTTCGTCTACCGGCTCGTGCACCGCTGCATCCCGGGCGGCGACGGCGGGCCGCCTCCCCCTGCCGACATCGCGAGTCCGGGGCCCGACACGGCCAACTTCCCCAACAGCCCGTTCACGCTGCCAAAGGGCCGCTCCTACATCGAGGCTGCGCCCGGCACCTACTCACTGCCCGGGTCCGACGGCACGCCCGGCACCTGGTCCTGGCCGTTCATGATGCGCACGGGACTGACCGACTCCTGCGAGTTGCGGCTGATCGGCCAGGGCCCCACGGTCGTCGCCGCCAGCGGCCCGGAACCCGGCTACGACGGCTTCGCGCCGCTGGCCTTCGACCTCAAGGTGCACCTGTGGGGCGACCAGGAGATGTTCTGGTGGCCGGCCGTGGGTGTCGAGTTGTTCGTCGTCACCGGCATCGCCTCGCAGCCGTTCCAGGTGGGCACCGAGCCCGCGATGGAACTGCTCTTCGATCACCGGCTGCCGGGCGACTGGCTGCTCGAGTGGAACGTGGGCGTGTACGGGTTCGGCGGGCCCGGCATCCCGACCGCCCTCAGCCTGCCCGATCTGGGCATGCAGTGGGCCCTGCAGAAGCAAATCACCCCCCGGTTCGCGGCGTTCGCCCAAGGGTTCTACAACGCCGCCGGAATTCCCTTTTTCCCGTCGGACCTGGTCGTGGGCATGGGCTGCCAGTGGAACGTGACGCAGCGGCTGGCCGTCTACACCTCCTACAACTGGTCGGTGGATGGCGAGGGCAGCCCGTCGGGCGGCATCAGCGGATTCGCCTACGCCTACTGACACGGGCCGCGGATGCCCGGGAACAACCGCCTTGTTTCACTTCGCCCGGATTTTTTTGCCGGTCGCGGGGGCGGCGCTCGCTTGGAGGAATAGAGGCCCGATTCGGGGCCCGCAGCGAGCGGAGACGATGGCATGGATCGTGGCTGGTTGGTGAGGGAATGGCTGGCCGTCGGGGCCGGCCGGGCGGCGGAGATCAACGCTCGGGCCCGGGCACGGCTCCGGGGCTGGGCGCGGCACGCGCGGTCGCACCTGCGAACCGACCCGCTCCCATGTCGGCCGCTGGTCGTCGTAGCGGCCTGCTTTGCGGCCGGCTGCGCGGTTGTGCGGCTGCTGCCCGCCCTGCCCGCGTTGCCCGGCGGCTGGGCCGTGCCAGCCTGGTGCGGGGCGCTTGTCGCGACCGTCGGCTGGGCGTGGCTTGGCCGCTGGAACCGCCCGGTGCCGGCGACCGGCTGCCTCGCCGCCGCGGTCGTCTGCCTCGGGGCCGCCTGGTCGGCGGCCTGTTTCGACCTGTTCCCGGCCGATGATCTCGGCTGGCAGTTCGGCGACACGCCGGCTCCGTGTGCCGTCATCGGCACGGTCGTCGAGTCGCCGCGGCCGTTGCCCGTGCCGGTCGGCGACCCGCGGCGGGCGGCGGCGATCGGGCCGTCGAGCGAGTGCGTCGTCGCCGTCGAGCGGGTGCGGCGTGGGAGCCGCTGGCAGCCGGCCGCGGGGCGGGCCGCGGTGGTGGTCGATGGCAAGCCCCCCGACCTCGTGCCCGGCACGCGGGTGCGGCTGCTTGGCCGCGGCCTGCGGCCCGCGCCCGCCTTGACTCCGGGCGAGTTCGACTTCCGCCTGCGGGCCCGGGCGGATCGCTGCCTCTCGATCGTGCGCGTCCGGTCGGCGACGGACGTGCGGGTCCTGTCCAGGCCTCCGTGGTGGTGGCCGCCGACCGCGCTCGACCGGCTGCCAGCGGCTCCCGCGCCGCACCCGCTCGACGGCGACGACGCACTCGCTCGACGGCCCGATCGCCGCCG
>JBJTHX010000074.1:0-9494 GCA_046094745.1 Planctomycetia bacterium | reverse complement strand
GTGCGGCATCGGCGTGGGTGGCCGTGGGGATCTCCTCCTCGCCGATCACGGAGCCGCAGACGGCGTGGTCGATGGCCTCGGCGTCGGGCCGCGGGAACTCGAACGGCGTGTCCTTGAACGACGCCTGCGAGGTGATCCGCTCGATCGTCTTCCGCTCGATGATCTGGTTGCGGAGCACGTCCATCAGGCCCCGGCGCTCGAGGCCCGCCCGCACCCGCCGCGGCGACTCGCCGGACTGCGCGGCGATGGCGCGGATCTCCTCGTCGTAGTCGGCGGCGGTGTCGGCGATCCCCTCGTCCTCGGCGATCCGCTCGAGGATGAAGTGCTCCTTGAGGGCCCGGGCGGTGCTCGCCAGGACGCTCTGCCGCAACTCGTTGACGTGCCGCCGGATCGCATCGTCGTCGAAGCCGCTCCGCCGCAGCTCGAGGATCGCCCGCTCGAGCTCCCGCTGGGCCTGCCGCTTGAGCAGGTCGGGGGGCAACTCCCAGTCGGCCGAGGCCGTCAGGGCCTTGGCCACCTGCTGCCGCACCTGGCGACGGCGGTGCCAGTCGAGCTGGCCCTCGAGCTGCTTGCGCACCAGGGCCTTGAGGGCGTCCTCTGACTCGAAGCCGCCGAGCTCCTCGAGCAACCCGGGCGTCATCTCCGGCAGTTCGTGCTTCTTGACCTCGAGCACCTTGAACTCGACGGTCACGTCCTTGCCCCGCAGTTCATCGACCGCGGCCTCGTCCGCGACCCGCACGGTCGCGGTCACGGTCGCGCCGGCCTTGGCCTTCGCGAGCAGCCGGTCGAACTCCGGCAGTTCGGCGTCGGCGAACGAGAGCTTGGGCCGGACGACGATCTCCGCCTCCGTGGCGGCCGACAGCTGCCGGTCGCCGTCGAGAAACCTCAGGTCGGCCACGATCAGGTCGCCCACGGCCGGCGGCCCGTCATGGGGCACGAACCGGCCGCGCTCGGCCAGCAGGTTGCCCAGGGCCTCGTCGACATCGGCGGCCGTGATCTCCCGCGCCGGGCGCGTGATCGCCAGGCCCTTCCACTTCGGCAGCTCGAACTCGGGGCGGACCTCGATCGAGAACTCGAACGTCATCGGACCGTCGTCGGGCAGGAGCACCGCCGCGACGTCGAGTTCCGGCTCGCTGATCGGGGCGAGCTTCTGCTGCTCCGAGACCTGCGTCATGGCGGCGGTGAGCAGCTTGGATCGAATCTGCTCGGAGAGTTCCGACTTGAAGCGGCTGCCCACGAGCCGGCGGGGCGCGCGACCGGGACGGAACCCGGGCAGGAGCGCCGTGGGCACCAGCTCCCCGAGCGCTTCTTCCTGGTAACGGGTGATGTCCTCGCGGGGAATCGTCACCTTCACCCGCCGCTGGCAGGTGGAGACCTTGTCGATCGAGATGTCGAGGTTGAGCGGCTGCGGCGCGGCCTCGGGTGCGGCGACGGCGGAGGATTCGGACGCGGACATGGACATGGACGGTTCCGGGGACGGGGGACGGGACAGAACGATACGGTGGCGGGCGGCGGACGTCTCCGACCACGATGCGGGGCCACCCGCCGCCTCTCGGGCCATACCCTCGCGGAGAACAGGTGGAGCGTGCCGGATCCGGGAAGCGGGTGATGGGATTCGAACCCACGACAACCACGTTGGCAACGTGGTGCTCTACCAACTGAGCTACACCCGCACGAGGCCGGTCGTCGTCCGCCGATCAACGGCAAAACGCCTCGCCCAGCCTCGGGAACCCCGCGATTATAGGGGTGCAGGACACTGCCGCAAGGTCACCGTCCGGGCAAACGGGGTTTTCTGCGCGGGCTTGGCAGCCACCGAGCGGACGGCTCCGGTCCAGGTTAGAATCTTGGCTCCGGCGGCCGTGTCCGCCTCCCGCCACCCGCAGGCCCGACACCTGGCCCACCCGCCATGGACGTCCGCTTCGTCGTTCTTTCATCTGCCGGCCAGGAACGCCCCTACCCGGTCCGGCTCCCGATCATCGTGGGCCGTTCCGACGAGGCGAAGTTCCGCTTCAAGAACGACAGCGTGAGTCGCCGGCACTGCGAACTCTTCATCCAGGACGACGTCGTCTTCGTACGCGATCTCGGATCGACCAACGGCACGCTCCTCGACAAGCAGTCGATTGCGGGGGACGACGCGACCGAGGTGCCGTCGGGGTCGGTCGTGCGCGTCGGCAACATGGCCTTCCGGGTCGAGTATGGCCCGGCCGCCGACCCCCAGGCGGAAGCGAACGCCGGCGGCGACACGCTGCCCCTGGTTGAAGATCCCGAAGCCGCGGTCGCCGAGCAAAGCGAGCCCGTCGAGCAGGCCGAGCCTGGCGCGTCCAAAACGGCGGACGTGCAGGAGGGGACGCAGACGGCCTTCGTGGGCCTGGCGGCCGCCGAGGAACCGGCGGCGGAAGGCTTCGCATGGCCGACCGAACCCGAAGCGGCAGCGCCCCCCGACGACGAAAACCTCAACGACTTTTTCAAGAGCCTCTCATGAACTCGCCTGCGGTCCCGCGGCGGGTGACGGTGACCGACCTGGCCACGGCCCGCCGGTCGGGCCGGCCGATCACGATGGTCACCGCGTACGACTGGCCCACCGGCCGCCTGGCCGACGAGGCCGGCGTCGACTGTGTGCTGGTCGGCGACAGCGTGGCGATGGTGGTCGCCGGCCGTAGCTCGACGATTCCCGCGACGCTCGAGCAGATGATCTACCACGGGGAGATCGTGGCCCGGGCCGTGACGCGGGCTCTGGTGGTCGTCGACCTGCCCTTTCCCCTGCAGCACCTCGGCGTGCACCGGGCCGTGGAGGCCTGTGCGCGAATCCTCAAGGAGACGGGCTGCCAGGCCGTCAAGCTCGAGGGCACGGCCGGTCAGGCGGAGGTGATCGCCGGCATCGTGGCCGCCGGCATCCCCGTCATGGGACACGTGGGCCTGCGGCCGCAGGCCGTGCACCAACTGGGCGGCTACCGCGTGCAGCGGGACTGCGAGACGCTTCTGGTCGACGCCCGAGCGGCCGCCGACGCGGGTGCCTTCGCCGTGGTGATCGAGTGCGTGCCGCGGGAGGCCGCGGCGGCAGTGACAAAAGCCTTGGGCGTGCCCACGATCGGCATCGGCGCGGGCCCCGACTGCGACGGGCAGGTGCTCGTGATGCACGACCTCGTGGGCCTGTCGTTTGACCGCGTGCCGAAGTTCGTGCGCACCTACGCCGACGCGCGGACCACGCTCGGCGAGGCCCTCGCCCGGTGGCGGGCGGATGTCGAGCGCCGGGCCTTCCCCGGGCCGGCCGAAACGCTCGGCTGACTTCGGGCGGCGCGCCGAAGCGACGCCACGGGTCGCACGCCGAACGACCGTCCGCCCGGATGGCGGACTCGTCGCCGCCGGAGGGCGGCCAAGCGGATGCCGGCCAGGAGGGCGGCATCCGCGCTCCTTACGGAATCACGACCTCGTCGGAAATGATCACCGGCTTGCCAGCCGTCACGCCGGCGGGCGTCGGCAACGAGGCGCCGGCGGCCGGTCCGGGCGACCCGCCCGGTCCCGCGGGCAGACCCATGCCGGATGGCACCACCGTGCCGCCACCGACCATGCCGCCCTGACAGTCGCAGCCGGGCGCCGGCGGGCAGTCCTGCGGACACGCGCCGCCCTGCCCGCAGACCCGCGGCGGGGCGGCGGCCGGGGCCGCGGCGCCGGGCGGCACGAAGCCCGGCGGCAGATGACCGAAGCACTTCTCGTATTTCCAGACCTCGAGCGCGATATACCGCTCGTTCAAGGTCTTGCAGCCGCTGGCGGCGGCGAGGAGGCACGAGATCGACAGGCACACGGCCACACGGGCCGTCCATCTCCAGGCAGGCATCGCTTTCTCTCCCGACAGGCGTCGCGTTGGGCCTCGGGGAAGTCGCGGTGAAAGGAGACGCGATCCGAAGCCTGGCAAACCTACCCCATGCGCGAGGCGCGGCAAACGAAATGCGGCAGCCGCGAACCGCCGCGCCGCCGCCGGGTGGGAAAGTGTGCGGGTCGTGCCGCCGATCCCGGCGCGACGCACCTGTCCGGGTCAGCCCTTGCGGTGCCGGATCCGGGCCCGCATTCGCCGCTTCTTGCGACCGAGTTTCCGCCGTCCCTTGCCGGTTTTCTTGACTCCCATGCTCGTCTCCACGTGATGGGCCCATGATTCGCCGGAATCGGGCCGTGGGGAGGTTGTAAGATGGCCGCCGGGTCGTTTCAAGCACCTCGCCGCGCCAGCGCCGCATGATCGTCGTCTTCCCAACCTACGCCCGAAGGCTCGCCGACGCGGAAGGCTGGCGGGCCACGGTGGCCGGCATGGTCACCCGGCCGCTGCCGGTCAGGAGCCGGCGGAGGACGCTCGCCGTGGCGGTTCTCAAGCGGCTCCTTGAACTCGACGACTCCGACCTCGATAGCGACGTCTTTCGGCGCCGGGCCGAGGCCTTTCTCTTCCAGCGGGTAGCCGGGGCCCGGGTGCAGGTGACGATCGGCGACCGCTCCTTCGCCGCCGGCGTCTCGGATCGCACCGGGCACTTCCAGGTGGCCGTCGACCTGCCCGCCGACTTCGTGGACCGCTGGGCGACCGCCGCCGAGGGCCGGCAGCGGCTCGCCTGCCGCGCCGTGCTCGACGACGCCGACACGGCTGAGTCCGCCCCGGAAGCCGCCGGTGCGATTGACCTGGTGGAGCCGGGCGGCACGTCGGTGATCTCCGACATCGACGACACCGTCAAGGTGACCAACGTCGCCGACAAGAAGGAACTCCTGCGGAACACGCTCCTGCGGGAGTTCGCGCCGGTGCCGGGGATCGCGCCGAGCTACCAGCGCTGGGAGCGGCTCGGCACGGCGTTCCACTACGTGTCGGCGAGCCCTTGGCAGTTGTCGAACTGCCTGTGCGGGTTCATCGAGGCGGCCGGGCTGCCGGCCGGCTCGATGCATCTGAAGCTCTTTCGCCTCAAGGACTCGACACCGCTGGGCCGGCTGCCGTCGCGGAAGCGGTCGAAGCGGCGGGCGATCGAGCAGGTGATGGCGGACTTTCCCGGCCGCCGATTCCTGCTCATCGGCGACTCCGGCGAGCGCGATCCCGAGGTCTACGCCGAGGTCGCCAGGCGGCGGCCGGAGCAGGTGACGGGCATCGCGATTCGCAGCGTGGAGGGACGGCGGCCGGTGCATCGGCAGCAGCCGTGGCTCGACCGCGTCGCCCGGAAACTCCCCGCGGGCTTCATGACGGTGTTCACCGCGCCGGAGGAACTGGCCGAGTGCTTTCCCGTGTGCCACCGATAGCATCCCGGGGCGGCCTTCACAGCGGGCTGTCGAAGGCGTTCTGGTAGTGCTCGACGACGGGGGTTCCCGAGTGCGGGAACGTCACAGCCACCACGTCGAGCCTGACGCTACAGTCCTCGAGCCGATGCCGGCGGATGTAGGCCGTGGCCAGTTCCGCCATCCGCCGCTGCTTGACGTGGCCCACGGTCTCCGCCGGGTGGCCGTGCAGCGTGTCGGATCGCGACCGCACCTCGACGAACACGACCGTCCGCCCGTCGAGGGCGACGATGTCGATGTCGCCGCGGAGCACCCGCTCCCGGCGGCCCACGATCCGGTAGCCGAGGCCCTTGAGATAGGCCGCGGCAGCGTCCTCGCCCCGGCGGCCGAGTTCGTCGCGGGCTCCGGTCGGCACTGGCTGGGCGTCCCGTCAGGCCTGGGCGGCGGCCGGCTTCTTGGCGGCCTTCTTGCCGGCCGACTTGGCCGCGCCGGCTTCGGCGACGACGTCCTCCCGCTTCTCGCGGAGCCGCGTCGACTTGCCGGAGCGGTCGCGGAGGTAATAGAGCTTCGCCCGCCGCGACACGCCCGACCGCTTGACCTCGATCTTGGCGATCTTCGGCGAATGCAGCGGGAACTTCCGCTCCACGCCCTCGCCGGCCACGATCCGGCGCACGACGAACATCTCGCGGCTCCCGGCACCGCTCTTGGCGATCACGACGCCGTTGAAGATCTGGATCCGCTCCTTCTCCCCTTCGAGGATCCGGGTGTGGACGTCGACGGTGTCGCCGATGGCGAACTTCGCGACTTCGGGCTTGAGGCTCGAGGCCTCGACGGCGGCGAGAATCTTCTGGCTCATGATGGGCTCCTGTGGCGAGAGGCGGTGGACGGGACGGAGTTCGGTTCGGGGCTCGCGGGATCGCGCCGCCGCGTCGCGGCGACGGCCTGCTCGTGCCGCCAGCGGGCGATGCGGCCGTGGTCGCCGGAGAGCAGGATCTCGGGCACTTCGAGGCCGCGGAACTCCCGCGGCCGCGTGTACTGCGGGCCTTCCACGAGCCGCTCGGACCCGGAGAAGGAGTCTTGCCGGGCGCTCTCCTCGTCGCCCAGCACGCCGGGCACGAGGCGGGTGACGGCCTCGACCACGACCATCGCGGCCACCTCGCCGCCGGAGAGGACGTAGTCGCCGATCGAGATCTCCTCGGCGGCGAGCGTCTCGCGAACCCGGGCGTCGAAGCCCTCGTAGCGGCCGCAGACGAGCACCAGCCGCTCCTGACGGGCGAGTTCCTCGACGAGCGGCTGATCGAGCCGCCGGCCGCCGGGCGTGAGCATGAGCACGCGGCCGGGCGTTGCCTCGCGCTGCAGAGCCTCGACGCACGACACCACCGGCTCGGGCATGAGGAGCATTCCCGGGCCGCCGCCGTAGGGCCGGTCGTCCACCTGCCGGTGCACGCCGGCGGCGAAGTCGCGGAAGTTCGTCAGTCGGATGTCGACGATGCCCGCCTGCCGCGCGGCGCCGAGCAGGCTGCCGTCGAGGAAGCTCGTGAACATTTCAGGGAACAGGGTGACGATGTCGATGCGCATGGCTGGCGGCGAGGCTGCTCGAGCATGGGGCGCCTGGCGAGAGTGATCGGCCGGCCAGGGGCCGGCCCGAGACTCCAGGGAAAAATTATTCGGCCGGAGGCTCCGCGGCGGCCGGGGCCTCGGCCACGGCGGTCGCTTCCGCGGCGGCTGGCTCGGCGGACGCTTCCGCAGCGGCCTCCGGCGCGGCGGCTTCGGCGGCGGGCGCGGGCTCGGTCTTCGGGGTCGGCACGAAGGCGGGCTCGCCCGGGTCGGGCACGATCCGCGGCATCGAGAGACGGGCGCGGGCCTCCTCCATCTGCTTCACGTGCGTGCCGTTGGGGCCGTACTTCTTGATCAGCGTGCGGACGGCGTCGCTCGGCTGGGCGCCGACGGAGAGCCAATATTGGACGCGGGCGCCGTCGAGCGTGCAGCGGGCGTCGGTCTCCTTGACGTGCGGGTCGTAGGTGCCGAGTTCCTCGATCACGCGGCCGTCGCGGGGACTACGCCGGTCGGACGCGCAGATGCGGTAATACTCGCGGTTCTTCCGACCCATCCGCTTCATTCGAATCACGACTGCCACGGGCTGTGCACTCCAAAAAGGTCCATCGGGCCGAGCCCCTTAGACTACCCGACGGCCGCCGGAACCCAAGGGCAGGCAGCGACGGGCTGTTTTCCCGGTGAAAACCGCTTCCCAGGGGTGGGGGCTCCTCGACTCAGGGCCGGCCCTCGCGCCTGCGTCGCCGGGCCTCCTTCTCCCGCTGCTTCTTCTGCTTCCGCCGCTCGTCGGCCGTGAGCCGCTTGCCCGTGTCGCCCTTGGGCTTGGCCAGCCGGGCGGCGGGGTTCGTGAGCTGGGCCTGGAGCCGCTGCACCTGCTGCATCCGCTCCCGCATGCCGAGGCCCGCCATGCCCTTCATCATCGCCGCCATGCCGTCGAACTGCTTGACCAGATCGCTGACCTCGTGCGGTTCGACTCCCGCCCCTGCGGCGATCCGCCGGCGCCGCGACTGATCCACGACCCGCGACGGGTTGCGCCGCTCGTCGGGCGTCATCGCGTCGATGATGCCGAAGAGGCGGTTCATGTCCTTCTCCAGGTCGCCGCCGCCGATCATCTCCTGCATGCCGCCCATGCCGGGGATCATGCCGAGCACCTTGCCCAAGGGGCCGAGACGGCGGGTCTGCGAGAGCATCTTCTTGAAGTCCTCGAGCGTGAACTCGCCGGCCTTCAGCCGCTCTTCCTGCCGCTGCATCTCCTCCTGGTCGAACTTCCGCTGCGCCTCCTCGACGAGCGAGACGACGTCGCCCATGCCGAGGATCCGGCCCGCCATCCGCTCGGGATGAAAATCTTCCAGGGCCTCGATCTGCTCCCCGGTGCCGATGAACTTGATCGGCACGCCGGTCACGCTCTTGACGGAGAGCGCCGCGCCGCCGCGGGCGTCGCCGTCGAGCTTGGTCATGATCACGCCGTCGATCTCGAGGGCGTCGTTGAAGGCCTGGGCGCTCTTCACGGCGTCCTGGCCGGTCATGGCGTCGACGACGAGGTACACCTGGTCGGGGCCGACCGTGCGGTCGATCTTCGCCAGTTCCCGCATCAGCTCCTCGTCGATCGCGAGGCGGCCGGCGGTGTCGAGGATGACGACGGAGATCCCCTCCCGGCGGGCCCGGGCCACGCCGGCGCTACAGACGGCGACGGGGTCGGTGCCGCCGGAGGGCATGTCGGCCGGCACGTGCACCGGCACGCCGAGCTGGCGGCCGAGCACGGCCAACTGCTCGATGGCCGCCGGCCGCTGCAGGTCGGCCGCCACGAGCATCACGCCCCGGCCCTGGGAGAGGATCTTCTTGGCGAGTTTCGCGCAGGAGGTCGTCTTGCCGGAGCCCTGCAGGCCGCAGAGCATGAGCACGGTCGTGTCGCCGCTTTTCAGGTGCAGCGAATGGTCCACCGGCCCCATCAGGCCGACGAGCTCGTGGTGCACGATCCCCACGAGTTGCTGGGCCGGATCGAGCGACTCGAGGACCTTCGCGCCCACCGCCCCGGTGACGACCCGCTCCAGGAAGCCGTCGGCCACGTCGTAGGCGACGTCGGCCTCCAGAAGCGCGGTGCGGACCTGCCCCAGGCCCTCCCGCATGTTGGCTTCGGTCAGCTTCCCCCGGCCGCGCAGGCCGTTGAGCGCGGAGGAGAGGGCGGAGGTGAGCGACTCGAACATGGCGGCTTCCGGACGGGAAAACCGCCGAGTATAGCCGCCTGAAAACACCGCCGCCCCCCGGGTGATGAGCCGCTCGAATCGGGAGCGGGCACACGACGTGCCGCTTGCCCGACGCGTGGCCGGCGAGAGCGGCGCATCACCTGGGGGGCGGAAGCCCCGGGGCGCGAAACGGGTCGATCAGCTGAACGTGCCCTGCTCGGTCACGACTGGCGTCGAGACGGGGGCCGACATCACGCCGCCCCCTTCCTCGCAGCACGCGCCGCCGGTCGGCGCGCCGCAGGCCGGACCGCAGGCGGGCTCGCAGGCCGGCGCGTGGCACGGGTCGGCCTGCCTGCCGCAGGGCGAGCGGAACTCCATGAACGAGGGACGGCGGCAGCTCGAGCCGCCGAAGCAGCTGCTGCAGCCGGGGGCCGACGCCAGGGCGGCGAGGGCGATCGCCAGGCAGATGAAACGGGTCATGACGTGAACTCCTACCGCGGGCGGAAGGGAGGGCGGGCC
>JBJTHX010000073.1:0-3148 GCA_046094745.1 Planctomycetia bacterium | reverse complement strand
GTGCGGTGCGTTCCACGCGGTCCAGGAACCGGAGGGCCTCGACGCTCACGAGCGTCGCCACCCGCGCATCCGCACCGCCGCGACGCGTTCGCACCTCGACGAGCGAGCCATCGGCCGCCAGTCTGGTCACGACGTACTGCGATCGCTTGCCCCGGAACACCACGGTGTCGAAGCCACCGTCCCCGTAGATCCGGTCGTTGATGCCGATCGCGACGATCCGGTCGTTCCGCTGGCCGCCGTGGATCACATTGTCCTGTCCGCGTCTGGCGAGGAGTTTGTCCGAGGTCGTTCCGCCCCAGATGATCATGTCGGGAATCTGCTGCGCGATGCTCCGGCCCCGCGGACCCCAGGTGATCTGCTGGAAGGCGTCGTCGGCGCTGGTGCGGAAGAGGTTGAACTGGGCGAACCCGCTGGAGTCGTAGGCGGGGGTGGTCGTAAGGTCGCGGTTCAGGTAACCCGCGAACATCCGCCAGCCTCTTGGCAACTCGGCGGAGAAGAAGTTGTTCCGGACCTCGGCCTCTTCGGTTACGCCCGAGGTCTGCATGATGGAGGTGTTTCCCCAGGCGTCGCGGATGAAGTACCGCTCGATGGGCTGGCCATCCGCATCCTTGGCCAGCCAGGTGACGACGGCGTTCTTGGTGTTGGCGGAATACTTGACGACGCCGGGCGGAGGGGTGGTCGTGAGGGCGGCGGCCTCGTAGCCGCTCGAGTAGGAGGTGGTGTAGTCGGCGGCGTCGAACGGCCAGTTGGCGCTCACCGTCTCCGCGACGAAAAGCCAGGTGTAGGTGTCGGACGTCGTGATGTAGGTCTCCCCGGTGGTGGAATCGGGGCTGGTCAGGACGGTCTGCGAGTTGAACTCGACGTTCCGCGTCGTGTTCTTGATGTAGCCGTCCGGGGGAACGTAGGCGTCCCACGCGTCCGCCGTCATGGGATTGGTGCCGCCGGCCAGGTAGACCTGCGTCGGCCCCGTGTAGTCGGCCCCGACGTTGCCCAGGTAGGCGATCTCGAAGCCCGCCAGCGCGAGGCGGTGCTCCAGCGACTCGACCCGCAACGTCGGTCGGCGACGGGAGTGCTCCTTCCGTGCGGACGTGCGGGTGGCATTCACAAGGCGTGACAGCAGGGAAAGCATCTCGAAGGCCTCGGCGGGTTCATGCGTCGGACGCAGCCGTCCCCAGGTGGTGGAACAGGCGGTCGTCGACACTGGTGGCAAGGATAGTCCGGCACACCGGCCTCCGCGAGCATAGGGATAGCCCGGTCAATGGCACCTCCGCACCGGTCTTCCGGCTGATGAGCGACTCGTGAGCCTCGCGAGGAGCGGCCCGGGCGTCCGGAGCGGGGTTCTCGAAACGCCCCGCACCCGCTTCGGTGGCGTTTTTCTGGCGGCTGCGCAGACCGTCTCCCAGTCCGCCCCTCCCGGGCTTCGACGCCTCGTGTCCGACGCCGGTCAGAGGCTGTGGATGTCGATCACGGGCAGCTCGTCGGGCGCCACCTGAACCGCTTCGCGATCGTCATGGATCTGCACGAGCTTGCCTCAGTCAATCGGCGGGCTACGGGCGGGAGAGACGGCCGGAGGCTCGAGCGGCTCGCCGAGGTGTGTGAGAATCTGACTTTACGCGGGCGAAGCCATCCTGGCCTCCTCCCGCTTGCGAACCTCCGGTTCGAAGTGAGCCGGCTCGTGCCGGCCGTCTGCTCTGAGCCGGATGTCGCCGCCGCAGGTGGGGCACGCACGTGGAAACTCCTCCCCCACCCGGGCCATGACTTTCGCCCACGCAATCCGCAAGGTGTCGTGCGAGCGGGGCTTTTGATGCGCGTCGCAGCGGCCTCTGGAGCCGCGACCGTCGTTTCCACGTCCGCCGGTCGTGCCCTCGTGTTGCTTCAACCGTCAAACGGAGACGGCGGGACTCGAACTCGCGGTCTCTGAGTCTATCGCCGCTGTTCCGACGCCGTGAAGAACGATCCGAAGACCGGCGGGATCTCCTTGACGACCGCCCGCAGGCTGGAGCCCTCGGATTGAAGCGCTGCGTCCAACGAGTCGTCGTGATCGGGCTCGGATCGCAGCACACGATCCACCAGAGGCAGCCAGCGCGAGCGCAGCCTGACGGAATAGGGGTGCCGCTCGTCGAGCCAGTGCCGAAGCAGTCGCTCCCGCTTGACGGGATCCCGCCAGAATCGGCGCCCGTACTCCAATCGCGACTCATCTTGATACAGAAGTCTGCGCATCGGGCGGCAGGAAGCGTGGTGAGGAGTGGCGGTGAGGAGGTTACGCGATGCCCAGTTGCCTGGCCCATTCCGCGTGTGCGCGGTCCCGAGGCTCATTGCGCCTCAGTTTCGGAACAAGGATATCGCCAGGAGACGGAACAACGACCGTCAGCTTGCCGTAGGTGCGTCGCGCCGCACGGATCTCCCAGCCTTCGGAAAACTCCTGCAACACGGAGGATGGCAGGAGGTTCACGTGCCAACCGTGGACCCGTTCGAACTCACTGCCGATCAGGGCGTCGTAGCACATCCACGCCAGGGCGTCGGAGTCCGTCACCGGATCAACGTCCATGCTGTTTTCCGGCAGCGGAACGTCCAGCCCGCGCTCGGCGGCATGCCACAACAACGCAGCCGAACCGATCAGCGTCATCGATGCCGGTTCCTGGAGAAGTGCCCCCCAGTCCACGAGCCAATCGACGATCTGCTGCGGCCTGGAAAGCTCTCGCCGAGGCATGTCGGCCATCCATTCAGACGGAGAGGGCGGGATTCACTCGAGCCCGTTCTCCGCTCCCGCTGATTTTCTGCGATTCCTGACGCAATGTCCATGCCTGTCAACGACTTGTGATCGTTGGCTGGCGTTGGATCGAAGCGGCCAGATTTGGCCAAAGTCAGGACCCATCAGCACAGTTTTCCGGGGGCCTGCTGGAGAGGGTTGCCCTCTCCGCTCGGGGCTTTCGCGGAGCCCGTGGTGAAGTTCGAGCGGCGCGCCGAGGTGTGACGCGCTGGTGGGCCCGATCCTCACGCACTGGCTGCCCGAGCCGGACGCGTCGGTCGAGGGGCAAGAAGCCGGCTCAGGGCCGATCGACGCCGCCATCGAGTTCCGCCGGCCACGCTGAGAGGTCGTCGGGCGTATCGAACGCGCGGTGCAACGCGGTCAACTCGGCCTCGCGAC
>JBJTHX010000072.1:0-6976 GCA_046094745.1 Planctomycetia bacterium | reverse complement strand
CGCTGCCCTGCCCCCGCCCCCGGTCGTGTCCGCCGCCTCGCCCCCGCACCCCGTCGGCAGCGCTGCGGCCCCGGCGCGGCCACGGGCGGCCGGCTGGCAGCGGGAGCTGGCCGAGGCCATCCGCGACCCGGAGGAGCTCTGCGGGCTGCTCGGCCTCGCACCCGCGGTCGCCGCCGCCGCCCGGGCCGCCACCGGGGGTTTCCCGCTGCTCGTGCCCCGGTCGTTCGCCGCGCGGATGCGGTGGCGAGGCGGCGGAAACGACCGGTGGCGGTGGCATGGCCGGGCGTGCCGGGGTGCGCCCGGTCCTCGCGACAGTGCGGACGTTGACAGGCCGCGGGAGCGCGGCCACTCTTGGGGGCTCGCTGGCGCGGCCGTCACAAGGATACGGCCGCCGCCGGCGAAAGGAAACGACCTGCCCACCCCGAGCCGGAAGACCAGAGGAGTCCCATGCCCGCCTACAACACCAGCGAGTTCAAGAAGGGACTGAAGGTCCAGATCGACGGCGATCCGTACATCATGATCGAGTGCAACTTCGTGAAGCCGGGCAAGGGGCAGGCCCTCTACAAGTGCAAGCTGAGGAACCTGCTGCGCAACACGGTGCTCGACCGGACCTACAAGAGCGGCGACTCGCTCGACGCGGCCGACATCTCCACGATCGAGGCCCAGTACCTCTACAAGCAGGGGGAGTCGTTCGTGTTCATGGACAACGCGAACTACGAGCAGTACGAGCTTTCCAAGGAGCAGGTGGACGAGGCCTGGAAATGGATCAAGGAGGGCACCGTCTGCTCGATGCTGCTCTACAATGGCAACCCGATCTCGATGGAGCCGCCGAACCACATGGTGCTCAAGGTCGAGTACGCCGAGCCGGCCGTCCGCGGCAACACGGCGACGAACCTGACCAAGCCCGTGAAGCTCGAGACCGGCGCCGAGGTCGTGGTGCCCGCCTTCATCGAGCAGGGCGACACGATCAAGATCGACACCCGCACCGGCGACTATCTGGAGCGGGTGAAGGTTTGACGCGCTGACGTCAGTCCCACCACCAGCGGCCTGCGGGCAGCTGCGCCGCGGCGGTGCGGGCGGCGTTCACCGCGCCCTTCTCGTCCATGAGCAGGTTCGGCGGATCGAGGGCCAGCCGCGGGTACATCGTCACCCCGCCGCCGATCGGCGTCAGCAGCCGGGCGCCCTTCCAGACCGCGTTCACCGCCGGTTCGACCTCGCTCGGCGCGTGGTACTTCTCGATCGGGCAGACGGCCTCGTCGCGGAACTTCTCCGCCGCCCAGCCCGCCTTCCCGAAGGCGTCGTGCTCCTGCATGTAGGCGGCGGCGACGGCGAGGTCGATGACGTTGCGCAACTGGGCGAAGACCGGGCTGCGGGCGGCGAGATCGGCATACTTTCGCGTGAACGTCTCGGCGAACTGCCGGGCCGACCCCGAGGCCTTGGTCGCGTCGAGCCGCCGGCCGTCGGGCATCACCACCTCGTCGGCACAGCACAGCTTCACGCCGCGGCCCAAGAGTTCCACCGCGAGGTCGTCCTCGGCGATCCGCAGGCACTGGTACTCGGGCACGAAGTACCACCGCTGCAGCGCGTTGGCGCCGACGCCGCCACCGGCGATGTCGACCCATGACTTGATCCCGGCCGCCGGCCGTTCCAGCCCGATGCCGATGAGCTTCATGCGGTAGTCGGCCTCCACGAGCACCTGGGCGTAGTGTGTGGTCGGCGGCACGCCCTGCACGCTCACCCGCTGGGGGCCGAGCGATTCCTTGAGCCCCGTGACGATGTCGTCGACGCCCGCCTGGGGGTTGATGCGGCCGGTCTTCCGCAGGAACTCCTGCATCGCCGCCAGGCCTTCCTGGCGCGGGTCGATCGAACAGCCGATGAGGCGGTCCTGCGGCTGTCCCGGCGCGAAGCAGCGGATGGCGGCGGCCAGGTCCTCCAGCAGCACGATCGGGCTGCCGCTGACGGTGCCCACGACGCGGCCGGTGGCGTCGTCGATCCAGGGCTCGGCGGGGCCCGCGAGCACCACCTCGCCGGGCTCATCGCCGGCGGCCGGGAAGACGAAGACGTATTGCACCCGGGTCAGGCCGGCGAGCCGCGAGAGTTCCGCCGGGATGCCGCGACCGGCCGCGACGGACCGGGCCACCTCGGCCTCGAGCCGCGAGAGCGCCACCTTGCGGAGGGCCGCGGGCTTCTGCAGGTCGCCCGGCAAGGCGGCGACCGCCGCCTTGCGTCGCTCGGCCGACAGACCGGCGTCCGGAACGACGTTCGTCCGCAGCACGCCCTGGGCATCTATGACGACGCCGGCGCCGCGTTGTGCGAGAGCCTTGCCCGGGGCCGCGATGCTCATCGCGGCAGTGAGGGCGAGGAGACCGCAGCCGCGAAGCCGCGCCGGCAGGCCACGAGACGTCGATGCAGGCATGAACGCACCCGGGAAGACTGGGGAAACGGGAGGGATCGCGAAACGGGCGGGAGGGTAGTTTCGCACCGCGGCCGAGGCAATGCGGGTTTCGCGGCGAGCGGCTGTGGTTTTTGGGCCGCCCCGGGCCGTCAGCCCACGCCGGCCGGTGACCGGCCCTGGCCCCGCCGCGGGGCCTCGCTGCGGCTGCCGGAGGAGTCGCCGCGGCCGCGGCCGCCGAGCGCCACGGCGGCCCGCACGGCGCCCGGGCCCAGCAGGCCGGAGATCGCGGCGTGCAGTTCCGGCGTCCAGGCCACCCGTTGCCGGTCCGCCTCGAGGAGCACCCGCGTTCCGTCCGCCAGGTCGATCACCAGCCGCAGCGGCACCGCCCCGGGGTGCCGGCCGATGGCGTCGGCCAGCCGCTCGAGGGTGGCCGCTTCGTGGACGCCCTCGGTGAGCTTCACGGTCACGGTCCGGGCCGGCAGCCGCCGGGCCTCGGCGATCGGGATGACCTCGTTGACCACGAGGTTCGTCTCCTCGCTGCCCGCGCGGCGATCGATGGAGCCTGCCACGAGGATCACCGCGTCCGGCTGGATCGTCTCGCCGAGCCGGGCGTAGTCCTCGGGCCAGCAAATCGTCCGCACGAGGCCGTCCATGTCCTCCAGGTCGAACATCGCGTACCGCGTGTGCGTGGAGCCGGGCCGCGGCTGCTTGGTGTTGGAGAGCTTGAGGGCGGAGACGAGGCCGCCGACGACGACCTCCGCCTTGGCCTTCGCCGCGGCGAGGGTGGAGGTGCCGTGCGTGCACAGGCTCTCGAGCAGGGCCTGGTGCTCGGCCAGCGGGTGGCTGTGCACGTAGTAGCCGAGCACCTCCTTCTCGCCCGATCGCATCTCGAGGTCGGAGAGCGGCGGCACGTCGGGCAGCGGGGCGGTGACGGGCTCGGTGGCGCTTGCCGCCGGCTCGTCGAGCGCCGCGAACAGGTTCTTCTGACCGCTGCGGCGGTCGGCCAGGTGTGCGGCCCCGGAAGCCATCGCCCGCTCGATGCCGGCCACCAGGCCCCCCCGATGGCCCCCCAGACAGTCGAGGGCCCCGGCCTTGGCGAGGTTCTCGATCGCCGTCTTGTTGACCACCGAGGGATCGAGCCGGCCGCAGAAGTCGTGCAGATCGCGATACGGGCCGGCCTTCAGCCGCTCGGCGACGATCGCCTCAGCGGCCTGCAGGCCGCAGCCCTTGATGGCCGCCAGTCCGAAGAGGATCCGGCCGCCGCTCACCGAGAAGTCGGCCGCCGACGTGTTGACGTCGGGCGGCGCCACCTCGATCCCGATCCGCCGGCAGTCCTCGACGTGCTCGACGAGCGAGTCCTTCTTCTTGAAGTTGCGGCCGGTGATGTCGCCCGACAGCAGCGCCGCCATGAACTCGGTGGGGAAGTGCGTCTTGAGGTGGGCCGTCTGCCAGGCGAGCAGGGCGTAGGCCGTGGAGTGGCTCTTGTTGAAGCCGTAGCCGGCGAACTTCTCGATCAGGGCGAAGACCTCGTCGGACTGCTGCCGCGACAGGCCCTGGGCCTGGGCGTTGGCCACGAACTGCTCGCGGAACGCGGCGATCGTCTCGAGCTTCTTCTTGCTGATCGCCTTGATGCACGTGTAGGCGCTGGAGAGCTCGATGCCGCCGAGCCGCTCCAGGATCCGCATCACCTGCTCCTGGTAGACCATCACGCCGTGGGTCTCGGCGAGCACCTCCCGCATCACCGGGTGGAGGAACTCGGCCCGCTTGCGGCCGTGCTTCACGTTCACGTACTCGTCGACCATGCCCCCCTCGAGCGGCCCGGGCCGGTAGAGGGCGTTGACGGCGACGATGTCGAGGAAGTCGTCGGGCTTCATCCGCTGCAGCAGGTCGCGGATGCCGCCGCTCTCGAGCTGGAAGATGCCCTTCGTCTCGCCGCGGCACAGGGTGGCGAAGGTCGCCGCGTCGTCGAGCGGGAAGGCGAACGGGTCGGGCCGGCGGCCGGTCGTGGCCTGGATGATGTCGAGCGTCTTGGCGACGACGGTGAGGTAGCGGAGGCCGAGAAAGTCCATCTTCATCAGCCCGGCCCGCTCGACGTCGCCCATCGCCCACTGGGTGATCACCTCCTCCTTGCCGGTCACCCGCTGCAGCGGCACGTACTCCACGAGCGGCCGGTCCGCGATCACCACGGCCGCGGCGTGGGTGCCGACGTTCCGCGCCAGGCCCTCGATCCGCTGGGCGAGGTCGACGAGCTCGCGCACCGCCGCATCCGCGTCGCAGGCGGCCGCCAACTGGGAGCCGGGGGCGGCCGCGTCGTCCAGCGAGATGCCCGGCTGGTCGGGCACCAATGCCACGATCTGGTCGACCTTCGGCAGCGGCATCCCGAGCGCACGGCCCACGTCGCGGATCGCCGCCCGGGCCGCCAGCGTGCCGAAGGTGCCGATCTGGGCGACGTTCGCCTCGCCGTACTTCCGCTTCACGTAGTCGATGACCTCGCCGCGCCGCTCCTTGCAGAAGTCGATGTCGATGTCGGGCGCCTCGCGGCGGTTCACGTCGAGGAACCGCTCGAAGAGCAGGTCGTACTCCAGCGGGCAGACGTGCGAGAGGTAGAGCGCGTAGGCGACGAGCGCCCCCACGCCCGAGCCTCTGGCCGCGGCCGGGATGTCCCGCTCCCGGGCGTAGCGGACGAAGTCCCAGACGATGAGGAAGTAGCTGGCGAAGCCGAGCGTGTCGATCACGGCCAGTTCGCGGTCGAGCCGCTCGAGCACCTGCGGGTGCAGGGTGGCCGTGGCGGGGTCGGCCGGCGGGCCGCCGTCGGCCCAGCGGCCGGGCTTGGCGGCGTACCGCTCCCGCAGCCCCTCCAGGCACAGCCGCCGCAGTTCTTCGCTGGCGGTGCGGCCGGCCGGGAGGTCGAAGCCGGGAAAGTGCCGCTTGCCGAGGTCGAGGTCGATCGCGATCGAGTCGGCGATGGCCTGGCTGCGGGCGACCGCGTCGGTCACCAGGCCTCGGTCGTGGCCGGCGAACGCGGCGTGCATCTCGACGGGGCTCTTGAGGTAGAACTCGCTCGAATCCATTCGCATCCGCGAGGCATCGCTGCGGAAGCGGCCCGTGTTCACGCACAGCAGGATGTCCTGGGCCTCCGCATCCTCGCGGTTGACGTAGTGGCAGTCGCAGGTCGCGACCGGCGGGATGCCCAGCTCGCGGGCGATCTCCAGAGCCGCATCGGTCACCTGCCGCTGCACCTCGAGGCCGTTGTCCTGGATCTCGATGAAGTAGCGGTCGCCGAAGGTCTTGTGGAACCAGCCGGCGACCTCGCGGGCCTGGGACAGCGACTCCCGCTGCTCCCGCGACGAGCCCACGAGGGCGCGGCTGAACTCGCCGGACAGGCAGCCGGAGAGGCAGATCAGCCCGTCGCCGAACTCCGCCAGCAGCTCGCGGTCGATCCGGGGCTTGAAGTAGAAGCCCTCGAGGTAGGCCTTCGTCGCCAACTGGAGAAGGTTGGCGAAGCCGGTCCGGTCACGGGCCAGGAGCGTGAGGTGGTAGCTCGAGTCCTTCTGGCTGCCGGCGTCCTTCTGGAACCGGCTGCCGGGGGCGATGTAGGCCTCGTAGCCGATGATCGGGTTGATGCCCGCGGCCTTCGCGGCCGCGTAGAACTCGAGCGCCCCGTGGAGGTTGCCGTGGTCGGTGATGGCCAGGGCGTTCATGCCCAGCTCGGCCGTCCGGGACACCAGCCGGTCGATCGGGCTGGCGCCGTCCAGGAGGCTGTAGTGGCTGTGGCAATGGAGATGGACGAAGGGGGGCGTGCTCATCCGTGGGCCTCGCGCGGGACGCCGGATTGTAGCGGACGCCGGCTACGGCCTGTCGCCGACCCGCCGCAGCAGCGTCGCCAGCCTCGCCTGCAGGTCGAGCACGGCCTGCCAGTCGGCGAAGTCGAGTTCCACCCGCTCGCCGCCCGGCCGGCTGACGGCCCCCTCGGTGGCCGCCCGCAACACGCCCTGCACGTACTCGAGCAGTTCGGCGAGTTCGGCGGACTGGGCCGGGCTGAGCCGGCCCGGCAGCGGCGGCGGTTCGGCTGGCAACAGCGGCGACCGCACCTGGCCCACGTCGGCGATGACGTCGGAGTTGTGGGCCGCGATCCGCTCCAGCCGCTCGCGCATCTCGCGGGCGTTGCCGTCCTCGACCGCCGGGTGCCGCCCGGCGAGTTCCACGATCCGCCGGTCGATGTCGCTGTGCGACCCGACCAGCAGGAGCGAGCGGCCCAGCGCGATCATGTCGCCGTCGCGGACGATCCGCACCTGGATGTCCTCGCCGTTGACCTTGGTGCCGTTGGTGCTCTCCAGGTCGGTGGCGACGATCCGGTCGTTGTCGTCCTGCAGCTTGAGGTGGTAGCGGCTGATCCGCTCGTCGTTGAGCTGGATCGAGTTGCCCTCCTCGCGGCCGATCGTGACCGGGGTGGGGATGCGGTCGAACACCTTGCCACGGTCGGCGCCGTGGAGCACGCGCAGGGTGATCTGTGCCATGGTCAGCCATGCGTCCGCGGGTTCGGCAGGGCCTTGCGGCCCCGTGCCCCGAAACCGTCCGCCG
>JBJTHX010000071.1:0-4886 GCA_046094745.1 Planctomycetia bacterium | reverse complement strand
CGGCGCCCCGCCCCAGCCGATATCGGCCAGCCGCACGGTCTCGACGTAGTGCAGGTCGAGCGCGGTGCGGGCCGACTTGCCGAGCGCGGCGTGGCAGGCGGTCAGGTGGTTAGCACGGTCGTCGGGTGCGGCGACGGCGCGGTCCTCGACCTGGCTGGCGGGGATCGCCCGCAACGTGCTCCGCGAGCACGTCCGCCGCGCCGCGCGGCGCCGCGAGGTGGCGTGGACGGAACTCTGCCTCCAGGTCGAGGACCGCGCCGCCGCCGCACCCGACGACCGTGCCGACCACCTGACCGCCTGCCTCGACGGGCTCGGCAAGACGGCCCGCACCGCGCTCGACCTGCACTACGGCGAGAACCTGCGGCTGGCCGAGATCGGCCGCCGCTTCGACCGCTCGGAGGGGGCGGTCAAACTGCTGCTCTTCCGCGCCCGGCAGGCCGTCCGCCGCTGTCTCGCCGCCGGCCGGCCCGTGGCCGAGGAGACCGACGATGCGTGACGACGAACTCCTCGACCTGATCGACCGCACGCCGCTCGAGGACCTCACGCCCGAGCAGTGCGCCGCCGTCCGCGCGGCGGCCGAGACCTCGCCCGAAATCCGCCGGGCGTGCCTGGAGCGGATCGGCCTGGAGGAGCGGCTCGCGGCGGCGCTGGGCAAGCCGCAGGTGTCGGTCGACGACCTGCTCGCCGGGCAGCGGCGGGCCGGCCTCCGCGCTCGCTCGCCCTGGCTCACCTTCGCCGTGCTGGGACTCGTGCTGGCCGCGATCGCGGCCGTGGTCGCCTCACGAAAGCCGCCGCGGCCGGCGGACGACGCCGTCGCGATGGCGCCGCCGGATGGAGTGGAAGCCGCGGCCGCGGATGGCGAGCCCGCACCGGCCGACGAGCCCGCGGAGGCGGAGCCCGAGGCCGGCGAGCGAGCCGACCCGGTCGCCGGCACGCCCGCCACCGCGGCCAGTGCCGTCGCTCCGGCGGAGCCGCCGTGGATGAAGGCCTTCGCCGCCGACGCCCCCGAGCCATCGGCCGCCGACCTCGTGAAACTGCTTCCGGCCCGCGCCGGCATCGCCCGTGACGAGATTGAAACCTGGTTCCGCCCGCTGTCGGGCCGCAAGCCGGAATACGCTCCCTTGAAAACCAGTTCCAGTCTGTTCGTCACGCGGATGACGGGCGAGTTCCGGCTCGTCCCGCCGCTCCGGGAGGGCACCGCCCTGCGGCTGGTGGTCTTCGGGCTGGGGAACATGCAGATCGTCGCCTGGTCGGGCACGCGGGGCGCGGCCATCGAGGCGGGAGGACCCCGGGAAGGTGATCGGTTCTGCGGTTCGGTGCTCACGCGACCGGCAGCGGGCAAGCCGGCCGACGGCCGCTCGCTGGTGAGCACCTCCGACGGCCGAGGCCAGCGGACGGGAGTAGGACCAGCTGGGGTGGTGGAGTTGCGGTATGCGGATGGCTGCCTGGTGCTCTCGCGGGGCGACGTGCGGCTGGTCGAGGTGCCGTTGCCGGCGGCCCCCGACGAGGTGCTGTTCAAGGGCTGGATGGGCATCGCCGGCATGGAACTCGTCCGGGCGGTCGAACCGCCCCGCCTGCGGCCGCCACCGCCGCCGACCACCTCCTGGCAGGCCGGCAGCCTGACCTGGGAAGGCGCGGGCGGGAAACTGGTCGCGCGGCTCCCCACCGGCGGCGCACGACTCGTCCAGCAGGAGGGCGCGAAGCAGCTACTGGTCGCCACCTGGAAGCTGCCGCCCCCCGAGGCGGGGCCGCGTGAACTGGTGTTCAAGATCGAGGACTGCGCGGCGGGCTGCGGGATTCAGCTGGCCGGGCCCGGCGGCGCTGGAGCGGTGGTGTGCGGCCTCGTCGACGTGCCGGGCGGGTCTCCCGACTGCCGCAGCCGTCGCTTCGCCGCTTGGTTGTCCGGCAAGCCACCGCCCGCGATCAATGCGCAGAAACCGGGACTGCTCTTCGCGCCCATGCCCCTGTGGATGCGGGTCAAGGAGGTGGATCAGCTGCTCGTGATCCACTGGAGTGGCGACGGCGAGCGATGGGTGCGGTGCTGGGAGTCTCCCACCTGGCAGGGGATCGGCGGCATCGCCTCCGTCGGTCTCTATGCCGGTGGCAAGGCGGGCGCCGGCATCACGCTCTCCACCGTGGCCTCCGCCGACCTGCCGGCGTTGGCCCGGCTCGTGCCCAAACGCCTGCTCGCGGCGGCCGATGCCTTCGTCCCCTCGCCGGCGGCCGTGAAGAGCTTCGATGCGTGGCGTCAGGAGGCCGAGGCCGCCCGGCCCGCCGAGACCGACCCAGCCGCCTGGATGGCCGCGGCCGCCATCCGCTGCCTGGCCATGCAGCGCACCAGGTTCACGCCGCCGCTCGCCCTCCTCGCCTGGCGGCATGGGGAGTCGCTCGGACTGCCGCTCGCCGAGCGACTCGCCGTCTGCGACGACGTCAACCGGCTGACGGTCAGCCTGCATCCGCGGGACGCCGCCGTGTTCAACGGGCTGTATGGAGTCGTCGCCCGCGACTGCGGCGCCGCCGGCGACATGCCGGGAGATCGGGCCGCCTTGCTGCGCATGCAGGAGGCGGCGTGCGACATCGCGGGGCAGGCAGCCTACGAACCCCTGGTCGATGCCCTCGGAATCCAGCGGTGGATGATGCGGTCGCTCATGCTGCAGGGGTCGGCCGCCGAGTTGCGGGCCGAACTCGAGAGGCAACGGTTCTACGCCAACGACACGGACCCCGTGGCGACGGCTGCCCGCCAGTCGGAAGGCGACGGGCCGCTGCTCTTCCATCCCGACAACGGGCTGATGAGCACGGTGGACGAAGTTTACGCGATGCTCGATGCCGAGTCCTGGGGCGACGCCCATCGTGCGATCACGCGCTCCGTCGCCGACGCACCCGGCGACGCAGCCCCGTCGCTCGTCCAGGATCCACGTGATCGGCGCCGCCTCGTGACGCTGCCCATCCTCGTGGACGAGGCGTTGCGGGAGCGACCCGGGTTCCGCGCGTACATGACGGGCGACCCGGCCGAGCGCGGGCGGCTGCGGCTGTCCCAACTGCGGGTCTCCGGGGACGCCCGCGGCATGGCCGTCGCGGCGGTCGAGTTCCAGGGCACGCCGGCCAGCGGCGATGCCTGCGAATGGCTGGCCCTGCGGGCCGTTGCGGCCGGCGACTTCGTCGCCGCGCGGGTGCACGTGCGGACCGGGCTCGAATGGGCGAGCCCCGAGACCCGCAGCCGGCTGCTCTCGATCGCGGCGCTCGCCGATTCGATGGCCGGGATCCCGCCGGCCGCCGCGCCGCAGGCCGGCCTGCCCGGTGTGGCCGCCGGGGAGATCAAGGCGGTCATCGCCGCGGCCCGGCGGGAGCCCGCCGGTGCCAGGATGTCTCCGGCTGACCTCGACGCCGTGAAGCGTCTCGATCTCGGGCCGGCGGCAGTCGCGCTGCCCGCCATCGACTACCCGCAGTCGATGGGGCCGCCACTCGTGTCTTCGTTTGAACCGTTACCCCCCTCGCCGCCGTTCTTCACGCACCGACTCGACTGGGCCGCGGCGACGGCCGCGCTTGTCTCCGCCCCCGGCAGGCTGCTGGCCTCCAACCGGCTGGAGGTGGTGTCGCTCGACCCGACCACCGGTGCCGCGCAGTGGCGGGCGGCGGCCGGTCCGGCGCCCGGAACGATCGCCAGTTGCGGCCTGGTCGCGATGCGGCCGGCGTGCGATGAGCGGCATGCCTACGTCCGCCGCCTCGCCCAGGGACCGGTTCCGTGCTCACCGCCCTGCGACTTGCCGATGGGACGGTCGCCTGGGAATCGCCGTCCGGCGGGCCGAACGGCCCGGTGTCCGATCCTGTGATCGTGGGTTCGACGCTGCGGTGCTGCGAGGTGCGCAAGGGTTTGATCGAAATGCTGATGCTCGTCGCCATCGACCCGCTCTCGGGCAGGCGGCTCTGGGATCGCCGACTGTGCGACCTCCTGCCGGAATGGTGGGCGCGGCGGATTGGTAGCCGACGCGATCCCCAGCTGGACACGAACATCGTCGTCAGCAACTACTTCTACGGGGGCGATTGCCAGATTGCCGTGGAGGGCGGCACGCTGTTCATCGCGACCGCCGGGTCGGTGATCTGCTGCGATCCCGAGGGCCGTCTGCGCTGGGTCCGCCGGCTGCCCTGGCTCGGCCCCGCGGGTGACAACTGGTGGTGGTATCAGTGCCCGCAGCCGCCGCTCGTGCACGGCGACAGCGTCATCGTCGCACCGCCCGGCGTGCAGGCCGTCGTGGCCATCGACGTGGCCAGCGGCCGCCTGCGGTGGCAGACGCCACTGCCGCTCGCCCGGCGGTTCGTGGGTCTGGCTGGTGTCGGGGATGCCGCGCGGCTGGTCGTCGAGACGGGCGCCGGCATCGTGGCCTGTGACCCGCGCGACGGCACGCTGCGGACGATCCTGCCCGCGCAGGCGGCACCGGGCCCCGGCCCGCTGGGCCTCGCGCCCACGCGGCTGCTCGGCGCTGCGGTGGCGACGGCCGACGGCATGGCGATCGTGGCCGTGCAGCGGCCGCGGCCCGACACGCCCCAGACGAATGCGCGCGACGTCGAGATCCTGTGGATCGACGTGGCCTCGGGGGAAGTGCGGCACCGCGCGCCGGTGCCGGCGCTCACGGGCAGCCCGCCCTGGCTGGGGCCGATGGCGGTGGCCGGCGAGCGGCTCTGGCTGCTCGCGGCCCCCGATCTCCAGAAGCCGCAGCCGGCAGACCTCCGCCGAGCGCTCTGGGAGCTCGCACCGCAGCCCGCGCCCTGACAGGCGGTGACGGGGGTGGCCCGCCCACGCCAGAGATGGTATTTTTCGACTACGTGCCCGGTCGGTCGCTCAGTCCGCCCCATGCCCGCCCGCCTCCAGCCCGCGACGGTGTTCGCGG
>JBJTHX010000070.1:0-5916 GCA_046094745.1 Planctomycetia bacterium | reverse complement strand
CTCGAAGACCGGCAGGGCCGCGGCCGCGAGCTGCTCGCCGAGCCGCCGCGCGTCCGCCTCGCTGCCGAACATCGGCAGGCAGTTGATGTCGCCCGAGGCGCCGTACCCGAAGAGCACCGGAGGCTGCCCGGGCAGCCCGCGGCTCAGGGCGTCGGTCAGGTAGCCGGGATACTCGGCGGAGATCGGCGCCTCGCGGCTCACGCTGGCCGGATGGGCGGCGAACCGCACCCAGCCGGCGATGGGGCTGCCGGCCGCGTCGTCGATCCGCAGGACCGTCAGCCGGGGATCGATCGGCCGTCCCGTGGCCAGGCCCTCGCGGAAGTCGCGGGTGAACTTCACGCCGCGCGGCGTGGGCACGCGGGTGTTGAACGACCCGCCCACCACGTGCGTGCCGGCCACGCCGATCCGCGCGGGCTGGAGCGCCGCCACGGCCTCCCGGGCGGCGGCCACGGCGCGATCGCGGACCAGGTCGAAGTACGGGGCGGGCCCGTCGAGCGGCTCGAGGAAGGGCGTCGAGTGGCTGTGCGAGGCGGTGACCACGATCTCTTCCCGGGCGACGCCCGTCGCCTGCGCGACGGCCGCCTGCAAGGCGTCGGCGTGGGCGTCGGAAATCACGACGCTGTCGATCGCCAGGAGCAGCCGCCGCGTGCCCTGCCCGGCCAGGGCCAGGGCCTTCACCTTCAGCTCGCTGCCCCGCTCGTCGAACCGCACCGTCATCACGCCGTGCAGTTTGTTGTTGACGATCGCGGGGTCGGGAACGATGCTCCGCGCCGCGGCGCCCGCGCGGAACTCACGCGGCGTCGCGGCCTCTTCGTCGGTCTCGGCGTCGCCCCGCGTCGCCATGCCGACGACGGGCACGGCGGCGATGCCGGTGAGAAATTGCCGCCGCTGCATGGGCTGCGCTCGCGCGACGAAGGGTGGCCCGGGGTCGGACTCGTTCGGCCACGGGACCTGCTATCCTAGCGAACGCGAGTGTCGCCATGTCGTGTCGATCCATCACATCGCCGTCGCGCTGGGCAGGGTTCGCCGCCGCGGTGGCGACCGTCGGCCTCGCCGTCTGCCGGGCCGACGAGCCGGCCGTGCTGCGGGCCGCCGCGGCCGCGTTCACCGTCACGCCACCCGCGGGAGACTCGCTCGCCACCCTGGGCCTCACCGGGGCGGCCGCCCAGCGGGTCGTCGAGCCGCTCGAGACCGTCGTCTTCCTGCTGGAGTCGGCGGGCCGCCGCCACGTGCTCGTCACCACGCACTTCAGCACCGTGCTCCACGTCAACGCCAGCGCCGAACTGCGGCGGATCGCGGCGGCCGCGACCGGCACACCCGTGGAACGGGTCTGGATCTTCTCCTCGCACAACCACAGCGATCTGCTCCTGGCGAGCAACGGCCTGGAGATCTTCCAACTCCAGACCCCGGAGCCGCCGCCGATCGCCTGGAACCCGGTCGGGGAGCGGTTCGTGACCGGCCTGCGGGAGACGGCCGCGCGGCTGCCCGACCGGCTGGTGCCCGTGACCGTCCACCACGCGGTCGCCACGGAGGATCGCCTCACCTACAACCGCAAGGGGCGGCGGGCCGACGGCTCCACCTACTTCATGCGCGAGGAGGACCGGCTGCTGGTCGCCGCGGACTACCGGGGCGACGTCGACACGCAGGCGCCGCTGGTCGTCTTCGCGGACGAGGCGGGCCGCGCGGTCGCCGCGCTCGCCCAGTTCACCGGCCACCCGGTCACGAGCTACAACCCCGAGCGGCCGGTCGTCCACGGCGACTGGCCCCAGACCGCCTGCCGCGTGGTCGCGGCAGCACTCGCCGAGCGCGACGCGGCCGGCGGTGGGCCGGCCGGGCGGACGGTGCCGGTCGGCTTCCTGCAGGGCTGTGCCGGCGACGTGAACTCCAAGGGCATGTTCGCTCCCGACGGCCCGGCACGGGCGGAGGAGTTCGGCCGGATGCTCGGTGGGCGGCTGGCGGAGTCGATCCCGCGGCTCGTCGCCTCGCGGCGCGGCGGGGGCGATCTGGCCGTCACGCGGGTGCCCGTGCCGCTCGGGCCGCTGCCGCCGCGGCCGGAGATCGTCGCCGAACTGGCCGAGATCGACGGCTTTCTCCGCCGGGCCGCCGCCGACGACCCCGACACGCTCACCTGCGTGGGGCTGAACTTCCCCCGCACTCTCTCGCCGGCCTATCGGGGCAAGCTCGTCGCCGCGGTCCGCCCCTGGTACGACTGGGCCCTCGAGCAGCACGCCACCGGCCGCGCCGACACGCTGCCGCGGTCGCTCGACGTCGAGGTCGTCTCCATCCGGCTCGGCGACGTCGGCATCGTGGGGTTTCCGTGCGAACCGTTCCAGGGGATCGGCCGCCTGGCCCGCGCATCCGGCACGCTGCCGTTGACGATCGCCTGCGGCTACGCGAACCTCACCCACGGCTACATCCCCGACGCGCCGAACGTGGGCGACCGCGAATACATGAGTTCGTTCCACCGGTACACACGGTTCCGGCCCCCCTTCGCCAGGCCGGCGGGCGACGTCATGGCCCGCCGCGGCGTCGCGGCCCTCGACAGGATGACCCGCGGCGAATGACGGACGGCACGCTCGACAACGCGGTGATCGGCCCGGGCACCGTCGTCGAGGACGGGGTGCAGATCGGCTGGCGGTATCACCCCGACTGCGGCCCGGCCCGGATCGGCGGCCATGGCATCCTCCGGGCGGGCACGATCGTCTACGGCGACGTCGAGATCGGCGACCACTTCCAGTCGGGCCACCAGGCCGTGATCCGCGCCAAGGTGCGGATCGGCGACTGCTGCACGGTCCTCAACCAGTCGGTCCTCGAGGGCATCGTGCGAATGGGCGACGGCGTGCGGCTCATGACCCAGGTCTACGTGCCGTCGCGGACCTGGTTCGGCGACGACATCTTCGTCGGCCCGGGCACGGTGTTCCTCAACGACCGCCTGCCGGGCCGCTGGCCCACCGAGCCGGCGCCGACGCCGCAGGGGGCCACGATCGAGGACGACGTCATGATCGGTGGCGGCTGCGTGATCCTGCCGGGGATCACGATCGGCCGCGGCAGCTTCATCGCGGCCGGGAGCGTGGTCACGAAGGACGTTCCGCCGCGGAGCCTCGCGCTGGGGTCCCCCATCCGCATCACGCCGCTGCCGGCCGCGCTCGACCGGCCGAACGCCCGCAGCCTCACCCGGCAGCCGGTCGATCTGTGGCATCCGCGGACGCCGTACGCCGACCTGCCCGAATGGCCCGCCGCCTGGGGGCCGCGCTGACGCCCCTGCCGGCCGCGGCCGACGCGGTCAGGCGATGATGTCGTCGATCGGCGCGCCGTGGTCGATCGCCAGCCGCGTCCGGCCCGGGAGGTCGAGCCGCCGCGAATCGAGCCCGAGCTGCTTGAGGATCGTGGCGTGGACGTCGGTCACGTAGTGCCGGTTCTCCACCGCGTGGAAGCCCAGCTCGTCGGTCGCGCCGTGGACCATGCCCCCCTTGATGCCGCCCCCCGCGAGCCACACCGAGAACGCGTAGGGATGGTGGTCGCGGCCGTCGCCCCCCTGTGAGCCCGGCGTGCGGCCGAACTCCGTGCAGAAGATCACGAGCGTCTCGTCGAGCAGGCCGCGGCGGTCGAGATCCTCGAGCAGCGCGCCGATCGGCTGGTCCACCGCCAGCGACCGCTTCTCGTGGTTGGCCTTCAGGCCGCTGTGGGCGTCCCAGGCCCCGGCCCCGCCGCCGCCGTGCTGAATCTGCACGAACCGCACGCCCCGCTCCACGAACCGGCGGGCGGCCAGCAACTGGGACCCGAACTCCTGGCAATGCGGCAGGTCGAGGCCGTAGAGCTTCTTCACCTCCTCCGTCTCGCCGGCGAAGTCGAGCACCTCCGGCACGCTCTGCTGCATGCGGAAGGCGAGTTCGTAGGCGGCAATCCGCGCGGCGGTGGCCGGGTCGTTGGGATACTCGACCCCCGTCAGGCCGTTGAGCCGCTTGACGAGATCGAACCCCACGGCCTGGTCCTTGCGGGACAGCGGCCGCTCCGGGTTGCCGAAGTCGAGCGGGTTGGCCGGGTCGATCCGCAGCGGCACCGCGTCGTGGGCCGGCCCCAGATACTGGCCGTCCCGCTTGTTCCAGTACTCCCGCTTCCCGATCGAGATGAACTGCGGCAGGTTGTCGTTGAGCGACCCCAGGCCGTAGTGCACCCAGCCGCCGAGCGTGGGATACGCGCCGTCGAGCACGTGGCGGCCCGTGTGGAACTGGGCCTGGGCCATGTGGTCAGAATCGGTGGTCCACATCGACCGCACCACCGCGAGTTTGTCGATGTTCCGGGCGGTGTGCGGGAACCAGTCGCTGACCTCGATTCCGCTCTGGCCATGCTTCTTGAAGCCCACCTGGAGCGGGTAGAGGATGTTCCGCTGCTGGCCGTTCGCGTCGGCCACGACCGCCTTGCCGAGGGCGAGCTTGGCGGGATTCTGGACGTCGGCGTAGGGCGTCTCGGCGATCGACTTGCCCCCGTACTTCGTGAGCATGGGCTTCGGGTCGAAGCTCTCCATGTGGCTCACGCCGCCGTTCATGAACAGCCAGATCACGCTCTTGGCGCGGGGCGTGAAGTGCGGCCGACCGTCGGGCGGGGTCCAGGCCTCGCTGCCGCGGCCGTCGCGGTGGAGCATCGCGGCCAGCGCCAGGCCCGTGAAGCCGAGGCCGAGGTCGGCGAGGAAGGCCCGCCGCGGATGAAAGGGATGCATGGAAAGCCTCACCGCAGCGTGACGAACTCGTTGTGGTTGAACAGGGACCAGACGAGCAGCGGCCGGGCGGGATCGTCGGCCTTCGCGTCCGGGGCGACGCCGGCCCGCCATGCGGCCAGCGCCTGCTGGCAGGCCGCGCGTTCCTCGGCCAAGGGTGCCCGGCCGAGGAGCGTCAGGAATGCCCGGTCGACGAAGGCCCCGTCGTCACGGACCGCGGAGCCGTCGGCGGCCAGCCGCGCGGCGATCCGGGCTGCGGCGTCGTGCACGATCGCGGAGTTGGCCAGGGCCAGGGCCTGCTGCGGCACGATGCTCTGGTCCCGCTGGTAGCACTCGTTGACCGCGGCGTCGTCGAAGGTCACGAGGAACAGGTTGCGGCTGATGTCGGAATGCCAGAAATACAGGCTCCGGCGTCGCGACTCCGCCTGCTCCGCCTCGGGCACCGGCGGCCCGTCCGGCGTCGGGTCGAGCGTGCCGGCGAGCGCGAGGATGCCATCCCGCACGACCTGGGCCTCCAGCCGGATCGGTTCCCGGCGCCACAGCAGCGTGTTCTCGGAGTCTTTCTGCCCGCTGGCCTCGACGCCGGCCAGCGACGATCCCATGCGGTAGGCGGCCGACGTGACGATCAGCCGATGGAGCCGCTTCATGCTCCAGCCGTGGTCCACCAGTTCGCTGGCCAGCCAGTCGAGCAACTGCGGATTCACCGGCGCGTTGCCCTTGCGGCCGAAGTTGAAGACCGTGCTGACCAGCGGCTTGCCGAGGTGCCGCATCCAGATGTGGTTGACGGCGACCCGGGCCACGAGCGGGTTCCGCGGATCCACCATCCATTCCGCCAGCGCCCGCCGCCGGCCGGAGCTGGTCTCCGGGAACGGCACCGTCGGGTCGTCCTCCCGGGAGTACTTGAAGCGGGTCGGCGTCCACCGTCCGCCGGCGATGGGCGTGAAGTCGCCCCCCTTCTCCGCCGCCTCGACGGCGGCCTTGAGCTCCTCGCGGGCCTTGGTCAGATCCTTCTCGATGGCCTGCAGCTTGGCGGCGTTCTTTTTCTCGGCCGCGGCCAGCGCGAGATCCGCCGACACCGCCGCCACCTTCGCCCAGCCCCTGGCCACGGCGGCCTCGCGCTCGGCCTTGGCGGCGGCGGCCGCCGCCTCCTTGGCCCGGGCCCGCAGCGGATCGTCCGCGGCCGCGGAGACGGCCTCCTCGGC
>JBJTHX010000069.1:0-6175 GCA_046094745.1 Planctomycetia bacterium | reverse complement strand
GGCAACCTCGACGAGGCCACGGGGGGCGGCATCCTCGACGCCCTGTGCGAGTTGAACCGCGCCGACGGCCTTTCTATAGTTCTCGTCACCCACGACGCCGCGATCGCCGGGCGGGCCGATCGGATCGTGCGGCTGGCGGCGGGACGCGTCGAAGACGCACGCGCGGCCGCCTGCCGGATGGCAGGCTAGTCGATCGCCACGCCACTGCCGGCCTCCGGGAGAGCACGCCATGCCCCGCATCGTCTTCATGAACGACCGGCTCGTCCCCGAGGACGAGGCCCGCGTCAGCGTCTTCGACCACGGCCTGCTCTACGGCGACGGCGTGTTCGAGGGCCTGCGGAGCTACTCCGGGAGGGTGTTCCGCCTCGACGCCCACCTCGACCGGCTGTACGCCAGCGCCCGGGCGATCTGCCTGGAGATCCCGCTCGCCAAGGAGGCCGTCGCCCAGGCCGTCGTCGACACGCTCGCGGCCAACAAGCTCGTCGACGGCTACGTGCGGCTCGTCGTCACCCGCGGCGCAGGCTCGCTCGGCCTCGACCCCAACCGCACCAAGCACCCGCAGGTGATCGTGATCGCCGACACGATCGCCCTCTATCCCCGGGAGTTCTACGAGCAGGGCCTGCGGATCGTGACCGCCGCCACCCAGCGGACGCAGTCGGCCGCCCTCTCGCCGCGGATCAAGTCGCTCAACTACTTGAACAACATCATGGCCAAGCTCGAGGGCCTGCAGGCCGGCTGCGTCGAGGCCCTGATGCTCAACCACAAGGGCGAGGTGGCCGAGTGCACGGGCGACAACGTGTTCGTCGTCCGCGGCGGCCGCCTGCTCACGCCGCCGCCCGACGCGGGCATCCTCGAGGGCATCACCCGCGGGGCGGTGATGGATCTGGCCCATGCCGCGGGCATCGACTGCCGCGAGGCCACGCTCGTGCGGCACGACCTCTACACCGCCGACGAGTGCTTCCTCACCGGCACGGCCGCCGAGGTGATTCCGGTGGTGGAGATCGACGGCCGGAAGGTCGGCACGGGCCGGCCCGGCGCCGTCACGGCCCGGCTGATCCGGGATTTCCACGCCCTCGTGCGGGCTTAGACGGCAGCGCTACTGGCGCGGCGGCCGCTGCTCCTCGTCGCCGATCGCGTCGTACCGCGACACATAGCCCGGCTCTCGGGCCCGCAGCTGCTCGGCCTCGTACTCCGCCACCACCCGCTTCTGGATCAGTTCGCGACAGGCCGCGTTGATCGGGTGGGCGATGTCCGCGTAGAGCCGCAGTCGGCCGTCGTCGTCACGGGGCAGGTTGCCCGCCGCGAGCTTCGCGCCGCACTGGTTGCAATACGTGGCCCGCAGCGGGTTTTTGAAGCCACAGCCGTGGCAGTGGCTGCACAGCTTGCGGCTGGGCATGGCCACGAACGGGCCGTTGGGGCCACCGATGATCTTCAGGTCGCGGACCACGAACGATGCGTCGATCGTGATCGAGCAGAACGCCAGCAGGCGCTCCGCGGCGTTCTCCACGAGCTTCACCCTGACTTCGCTGATCTGCATGCCTGCACCCCTCCGCGGCAGTCGCCGCTCTTCCCCCGGGCGGGCCGCCGCTCGTTCGCCGGTCTTCAATCCATCGCTGTGCCACGCTTCTCGGGAGATTCCGCCGTTGCGACCCACTGCTCCGTGGCGGCCGCCGACTCCGGCAGCGCCAGCCGAACGACGAACACGCCGGGAAAGGCGGGCCGCCCGTCGATCCGCTCCGCCGCGAGGCGGCCCGCGATCGAGCGGGCCTCCGCGACCGTCCCCGCCAGTGCGAAGCAGGCGCTGCCGCTGCCGGTGAGCCGCGGGGCGGCTGCGCCGGCTCGGGCGAGGGCGCCGAGCAGCCGGTCCACCTCACCCGCGAGGCGACGGGCCGGCGGCTCGAGCGCGTTGTGCATCAGGGCCGAGGCCGCGGCCAGGTCGCCCGCGGCCAGTGCGGCGGCGAGTCGCCCCGCGTCGCCGCGGCGCGATTCGTCGGGCGTGCAGGCGGCGTAGACGGCGGGCGTGGAGAGGCCGACCGCCGGGCAGGCGATGACGGCGGGCAGGGGCGGGATGGCGGCGACCGGCACGATCAGTTCGCCGCGGCCGCGGGCGATCGCCGGCCCGGCCGCGAAGAACCAGGGCACGTCGCTGCCGATGCCCGCGCCAACCGCCGCCAGCCGCGCCGGCGGCCAGTCGATCCCCCAGGCACGCGCGGCGGCCATGAGCACCGCGGCGGCGTCGCTCGAGCCACCGCCGAGGCCGGCGGCCGCCGGGATCTCCTTCACCAGTTCGATGTCGAGGCCGAGGTCCACACCCGCCTCCTCGCGCAGGGCCCGGGCCGCGCGGACGACGAGATTGGAGTCGTCGACGGGCACGTCGCGGGCCAGGCAGCGGCCGTCGGGCTCGGCCAGCCGGCCGCCGTGGCGAACCTCCAGCGTGATCGCGTCGTCGTCGCGGGACCGCACCCGCACGGTGTCGTGCAGCGTGACGGGCACCATGAGCGACTCGATCTCATGGAAGCCGTCGGGCCGGCGGGCGAGCACGGCCAGCGAGAGGTTGAGCTTCGCCGGGGCCCGGATGACGACCGCCTCAGCGACGGAGCCGGCGAGAAAACGCTGCGCGGACATGCTGAGGCGTTGCGGATGGACCGCCCCCGTGACGAATCCCCTGCCATGAAAACGCCGGCAATCTACTCCCCTGACGAAAGGGGGGTCAAATCGGGTCCGGCAGGGCCCGTGCCGCGGCCGCCAAACCCGCCTGCAGTCGCCCGTTCACCGCCAGTTCGACACGAAGGCCAGCGTCACCAAGGCCAGCGTCAGGCCGATGGCCACGAGCACCGCCAGGAGCACGGCGATGCTCCGACCGGCCCACAGGTCGTCGCGGATCATCTCGGTCCGGGAGTCCTTGTCGAAGGCCGCGTTCCACACCGGAAAGGTCCGCTCGTCGAAGACCCAGCGGGTCCGCTCCTCGAACTGTCGTTGGCTCATGGGTCTCTTCGCACGGCCCGGTTGGGCGCACAGGGCGGGGTATGATGGATGTCGTCACGCCGAAACCGGATGCCGAAATGTACCCCGCCGAATCCGCCGCCGCCAGTGCGGACGGCCCCGCCGGAACGCCGGTGCCGGGCCCGGCGGCGCACGTCCTCGAACCGGCCAGCGGCCTGGAGGCGTGGCTGGACGCCCGGGGCCAGCCGGCCTGGCGGGCCCGATCGGTCCACCGCTGGCTCTTCGCGCGGCGGGCCGAGTCGTTCGCCGACATGACCGACCTGCCGCAAGACCTGCGGCCGCTGCTGGCCGCCGAGTTCCGGATCTGGACGACGACGATCGTCACCCACCGGCGGGCCGACGACGGCACCGAGAAACTGCTCCTCGAACTGCACGACGGTCAGCGGATCGAGTGCGTGCTCCTGCGGGACGGCCCGCGGCGGACGGTGTGCATCAGTTCGCAAGTGGGCTGCGCCATGGGCTGCGTGTTCTGCGCCAGCGGCCTCGATGGCGTGATCCGCAACCTGTCGACCGGCGAGATCCTCGAGCAGGTGCTGCGACTGGCCCGGCTCTTGCCGCCCGCGGAGCGGATCAGCCACATCGTCGTCATGGGCATGGGCGAGCCGCTGGCGAACCTCGACCGGCTCCTGCCGGCGCTCGCGGAGGCCCAGCACCCCGAGGGCCTGGGCATCTCGCAGCGGCGGATCACGATCTCCACCGTCGGCCTGCCCCCGGCGATCGACCGGCTCGCGGCGGAGAAGCCCGGCTACCACCTCGCCGTCTCGCTGCATGCGGCCGACGACCCGCTGCGCACGCGGCTGGTGCCGGTCAACACGGCGATCGGCATCGACGCGGTGCGGGCGGCGGCCGACCGCTACTGGGAGGCCTCGGGACGCCGGCTGACGTTCGAGTACGAGCTGCTCGGCGGCGTGAACGACGCGGCGGAGGACGCGGAAAAACTCGTGCGGCTGCTCGCCGGCCGGGCCGTGCTCTTGAACGTGATCCCCTACAACCCGGTCGCCGGCCTGCCGTGGCGGGAGCCGACCGCGACGGCCCAGGATCGGTTCCTCGACGTGCTCCGTGCGGCAGGCGTGAACGTCCAGATCCGGCGCCGCAAGGGGGCGCGGATCGACGCCGCCTGCGGCCAGTTGCGCCGCGTGTCGCTCGAGCCCGCGGGCTGACGCGGCCTAGGCGAGCCAGCCGAGCAGGAGCACGACGGCGAGAACGACGCCGAGGATGCCCCCCAGCCAGACCGCCCAGTGCACGGCCGCGTAGCCGATCGCGGCGGGATCCTCGTGGTGGGTGGCGGCGAAGACCAGGCTCGCCAGCGCCAACAGCGGCAGGCCGAAGAACACGCCCGGCACCCGGTCGGCCAATTGGGCGAAGTCAAACGGCAGCGACTCGATCATCGGATCTCCATTCCTTTTCCGGCCGCGCCGTCCGCGGGCAACGCGGGATTCTTGCTTCCGGTCCGCTCGTCCCGCGCCGGCGTCGGCAGCGGTCCAGAGAAGGCGTCGAGAACGACCAGGATGTTGAGCATGCCGGCGAGCACCGTGTAGAGCGTGCCGATCTCGAACCGGCGCCCCAGCCGCCGCTGCCAGGCCGAGAGCTGGTCGCGCTTGCTCTGCGCCAGCGGCGGCCGGTCGAAGAAGTCGAAGCCCGGCTCTGTGCGGGCGACCCGCGCGGCGTAGGCCGGGCTGACGAGCTGCCCGCCCTTGAGCGGCGGCGTGAACAGGCCGGAGGCGAAGTAGGGCTCACGGGCCGGGCCGCTCAGCCGCAGCGACTGGAGGACCGCCGGGATGGCGACGGCACCGATGCCGGCCTGGCCGATGAAGGCCAGCCGCGGCTCGCCCGGCCGCCACGAGGCGTAGACCACCCGGCCCCCGCCGAGCCACATGCCGCACACGAGCGTGCCGAGGAGCGCGGCCATGAACAGCCCGCCCTTGAACCGCCGCCCCTGGTAGAGCTGACCGAGGCCGGGCACGAGCCACGAAAGCGCCGCGGCGAGCAGCGGGTTGCGGAGGTCGATCGCCGACCCGTCGTCGGGCGAGATCGCGATCAGCCGTCGCGTGGCCTCCTGCCGTGCCATGTGCCGCCCTCTCCTCCGCCCGAACGTCTTGCCCGGATTCGCTTCGCGGAGTGTATGCGATCCGGCGACGGGTCCATAGCGGCCGCGGCCGTGCCGGACGGTTTCCCGGGCGGTCCGTTCCTGCTACGATCCGCACAGCCCGCCAGCTCGACGACTGCACTGCGTTTCACACTTCTCGAGCCCGCCTCGCCATGGGATCGATCCCCCGCCGCGTTTGGTTCGCCGCCCTCGTCGCCGCCGCCGCCGGCTGCTCATCGGCCAAGAAAAAGACGACGTCGCGGAGCACGAAGCGGTCGGGGCCGACCAACCGCCTCCCCTCCGCCAAGAACGCCGAGGCGTGGAACAAGAAGCACCGCCCCCAGGGCCCGCAGACGTTCAGCAACCTGCTCGAGGCCGACTCCTGGATCACGGACCTCGACAGCCCGTCGTCGCAGACGCGGATCACGGCCGCCAAGCAGCTCGGCAACATGGGCAAGAGCGCCGTGTCGGCGCTGCCCAAGCTCGAGAAGCTCGCCAAGGACAAGGATGCCTCGGTGGCCAAGGCGGCCCAGCAGGCGATCCAGTCGATCCGCAAGTAGGGGCCGGTCAGCCCCACAGACGGCGGACGACCCGCACCCGCGGCGCGGCGGCCGGCTCCGGATCGGCGACGGCATCCCGCGTCCAGCTCGCCGTATCGGGCGACAGCTCCCGCCAGGCCCGCTCGATCGTCGCCGCGTCGATCACGTCGAGGCCGTCGCCGGCGGCCGCCACGGCGGCCAGGCTCGCCAGGCGGCAGACCACGCGGGGCACGCCGGCGGCGAACCGCGCGAGCGTGGCGGCGGCGCCCGCGGAGAAGCAGCCACCGTCGAGGCCGGCCCGCGCCAAGGCGTGCGGCAAAAACCCGGCGACCTCGTCCTCGCCGCTGGGGGCGAGTTCGATCCGCTCCGTGGCCCGCTGCCGGATCGCGTCGGGGCTCCGCCCCGCGGCCTCCGGCGTGGCGGTTGCCACGAGCACGAGCCGCCCGAACCGCGGCTCACCCGCCGCGGCCAGTCGGGCGACGCCGTCGAGCGCATCGGCCGGACCGCGATCGAGGTCGTCGAAGACGAGCACCGTCGTCCGCTCCAT
>JBJTHX010000068.1:0-8941 GCA_046094745.1 Planctomycetia bacterium | reverse complement strand
GAAGAAGCGGGGGGATCGATGTCGGCCCAAAGCGGCGGGGGACCGATGCGCCGCACCACGTCGTCGTCTCGGCGGCCGCCACGACGGCGGCCGGGCCGTCCGGGGAACCCGCGGCGGTCCCCGCGACGGCCCAAGGCGGCGGGGGCCATGGAGGGCCCCGCCGCCGTGAAACTCAGAACCCGCGGAACGGATGCGCCGCCTTGTCCTTGCCGGCGATCATCTCGTCGGCCGACGGGCTGCCCTTCATCGCGTTGACGATGGCCTGCTTGGTGGCCTCGTAGTTGTAGTCGTGGATCTTCTTGTCGTCGGCGGCGGCCGGATGGATGAACACGCCGCACACGATCACGAGCTTCTCGGCGTCGCTCTTCGGGATCACGCCCGCGGCCACGCTGTCGGCCACGGCCTTCGCGACGGCTGCCTGCGCGGGGCCGAACATCTGCACGGCCTGCTTCATGCCCTTGATCGTCACCTTCGTGATCATCACCGTGGCCGGCTTGACGGCCAGATTCGGCGTCAGCACGGCGAGCAGGTTGGTGTGCCCCTCGCTCTGCCGGGCGAGGGCGTTGGCGAAGGCGACGCCGACGGGGCCGTCCTTGCTGCCGATCAGCAGGTCGATGTGCGCAATCTCGTTCCCCTCGCCGCTCAACGCTTCGCCAATGAACATCGACATGGGCAGATTCTCCGTCGTGAAGGAAAGTTCGGCACGTTCCGCGAACGCGAAACGGGCCGACAGAATACCATGATGGCCCGCCCCGACAAGCCGCCGCGACCGGAGGCTCGTGCCCATGGATGCGTGTTCCGCGAGGCTCGTGGTGATCGGTGCCAGTTGCCGGGCCTTCGCGGCCTCGGCTGCGGCCGCGGGCTGGCGGGTGCACGCCGCCGACCTGTTCGGCGACCTCGACCTCGACGCGGTGACCGCGGCAAGCGTCCGCGTGCGGGACATGCCCGGCGGCTATCCCGCGGCGCTCGTCGATGCGGTGCGGTCCTTTCCGCCGGCGCCGGTCTGCTACGTCGGCGCGGTCGAGAATCATCCCGAGGTCATCCGCGCCATCGCCGCCGACCGGCGGCTGCTGGGCAGCCCACCGGAGGCGCTCGCGGCCGTCCGCGATCCGTGGTCGCTGCGCGAGTTGGTGCGGACCGTCGGGCTCGACTTCCCCGACTTGCGACGCAGCCCCGACGGCCTGCCGACCGACGGCTCCTACCTGCGCAAGCCCCTCGCCGGCGCCGGCGGGCGCGGCATCGTTCCCTGGGACTCCGCGGCGGACGCGGCCGCCGTGGCCTGCCACTGGCAGCGTCGGGTCGTCGGCGAAGCCTGGTCGGCCGCCTACGTCACCTCGGCCGGTGGCGGGCGGCTCATCGGCGCGAGTCTTCAGTTGACGGGTCGCCCGTGGTGCCACGCCCGGCCCTTCGCGTATTGCGGCTCGGTCGATGTGCCACTCGCCATGGTTCCCGGGCGGCTCCGCGACCGGCTCGCGGCGCTGGCACCGGCACTGGCCGGCTGTGGCCTGCGCGGCGTGGTCGGTGTCGACTTCTTGGTCGACGCCGCCGGCACGCCGTGGGTCGTCGAGGTCAATCCGCGGCCGACGGCGTCGATGGAACTGCTCGAGCGGGCGTCGGGCGAATCGATCGCCGCGGCCCACGTCTCCGCCTGCGGTGGCCGGCCGCCCTCGGCCGGCGCGACACCGGGCTCGGCGGGCCTGCGCCAGGCGAAGGCCGTGATCTACGCTCCCCGGCAACTGCGGGTCGACGAGGCCGCCGTCACGCGGCTGCTCGGCCTGCGCACGCTCTGGTCGGCGGCGGCCGACCGGCCGGCGATCGCCGACATCCCGCGTCCGGAAGGCTGCATTCCCGCCGGCGGCCCGATCTGCACGGTGTTCGCGGCCGCTCCCGCGGCGCCGGCGGCGGTCGCCGAGCTCCAACGCCGGGCGGCCGCGATCGCCGCGGCGTTCAGCCTGCCAGCCGGCGCGGCACCGCGATCCGCTGCGACTCCAGGCAGTATTCCATGAGATACGCGTCCTCGGTGGTGTCCTGGTAGAAGTCCTTGAGCACCGAGATCGCGCGGAACCCCAGCGCACGGAAGAAGAGCTGGGCCGGTAGGTTCGTCTCCCGCACCTCGAGCACGACGCGGCTCCGCCGTTCGGGCGACAGTTTGCCGCAGAGCTTCTCCATCATCTGGCCGCCGATTCCGAGCCGCCGGTGCGACCGGGTGACCGCGAAGTTGATGACGTGCATCCGTGTCCGGTGCAACTCGTAGATCATGAAGGCCACGACCGAGTCGGCCAGTTCCGCGACCATGCCGATGCAGTTTCGTTGCCGGAGGCAGCGGGTGAAGTCGTCTTCGGACCAGGGAAACTCGAAGGCTTCGCGCTCGATGGACAGCACCTCCGGCATGTCCCGGCGGATCATCCAGCGGACGTGGATGCCGATTTCATAGTTCTGCAGGGCCGTCACGGGCTGCGCTCCGTCGCTCGGGGAAGGGTCGGCGGCCGGCCCCCGGGCCCGCCATCGATGGGGAGCGGAACCTAGCACCGCCACCGCCCCGGGCCAAGGCGATTCCGCCCGTGATTGCCGGGCCCGGAGGCCCCGAAACCAGCGTTGACCACCGCCCCGGCGCGGCCTACCCTCCCGACCCGTTTTCCGGCGATCGGCCCGCAGGCCCCGCCGCGCCCCCGCTCCGGAACGCCGACCCATGCGCCGCGCCCGCCCGCCACTTCGCCGGATCGTGCTCTCCGGCTGCTGCCTCGCCCTTCTCGGCGGCTGCGCCGGTCCCGCCATCCGCAGCCAGAGTCCGGAGATCGAGGCGCTCGCCGACATGGAGGCCGACACCCGACTCGTCGGCGACTACGCCGCGGCGTTGGGCCTGGGCGTCCAGCGGATCGAGCGGGCCGCACTGATCACGGGCCTCGCCGGCACCGGCAGCGATCCAACTCCGGGGCCGCAGCGGCAGATGCTCCTGTCCGACATGCAGGAGCGCGGAGTCGTCGAGCCGAACACGCTCCTCGCCGCGCCGTCGACGTCGTTGGCGTGGGTGCATGCCTATCTGCCCCCTGGCATCCGCAAGGGCGAACGGTTCGACGTGTTCGTCGAAGTGCCGCCGGATAGCGAGACGACGAGCCTGGCCGGCGGCTGGCTGATGGAGACCCGGCTCTCCGAGCTGGCCGTCCTCGGCAACGCCGTCCGCGAGGGCCGGGCGCTGGGTATCGTGGAGGGACCGTTGCTGGTCGACCCGGTCGCCAATGGCACGCTCGACTCGGTGTCGCGTCTGCGGGCCCGCGTGCCGGGCGGTGGCGTGGCGCTGGCCACGCGCACCATCGGCCTGATCGTCGCGCCCGAGCACCGGTCGGTCGCCATGTCGAAGCGGCTCGGCGACTGCATCAATCGTCGCTTCCACGCGGTGGTCCGCGGCACCAAGCGCGGCGCCGCGACGCCCAAGACCGATCGCTACATCGAGCTGCAGATTCCGGCCACCTACCGCCACAACCTCGCCCGTTTCGTCCGCGTGGTCCGCTGCGTGGCGGTGATCGAGCCGCCCGGTGGCCGGCATGCACGGCTGGAGTTGCTCGCGCGGCAGCTGGCCGATCCGGTCACCGCTCCGGGAGCGGCCCTGCGATTGGAGGCGATCGGCAAGGAGGCGATTCCCACGCTCCGCAAGGGGCTGGAGGCCAGGGACGCAGAGATCCGCTTCGCCGCGGCCGAGGCGCTCGCCTACCTCGGGGAGTCGTCCGCGGCCGAGCACCTGGCCGCGGCCGCGGCGAACATGCGGAGCGCCCGCCCGGGCGCTTTGGCCGCCCTTTCCGTGCTCGATGACGCCACCGGCATCGATGCCCTCCAGTCGCTGCTGGCCAGCCCCAGCGCCGAGACCCGCTACGGGGCCTTCCGCAGCCTGTGGCGGATGGACCCCGACATGCCGCTGGTGAAGGGCGAGCGGCTCCGCGACGCCTGCTCGCTCCACGTTCTCGACGTCAAGGGCCCGCCGCTCATCCATGCGACCCGGAGCACCCGGCCCGAGTTCGTGCTCTTCGGCACCGAGCATCCGCTGGCCGACGGCCTGCGGGCCGAGGCCGGCAGTTCGATCGTGATCGTCGTCGAGGGCACGACCGCGATCGTCAGCCGGTTCATGCCGGGCCAGTCGGACCAGGAGGCGGAGGTCCGCGCCTCCGCCGACGCGGTGCTCCGGGCGATCGTCGAGATGGGAGGCAGCTATCCCGACGCCGTCCAGTTCCTGCAGCAGGCGACCGCCAGCCGTGGCCTCGCCAGCCGGCTGGCCTTCGACGCCCTGCCGGATGAGTTCGACGGCCGTCACAGCATCCACGAGGAGGCGTCCAGCCGCGACCGCGACATCGCCCCGGAGGCGGACGATCCGCGTTCGCCGTCCGCCGCCGACCCGCGGCCGGACGAGGCGCCATGACCAGGCTCAAGGCGCTCGAACTCTTCGGCTTCAAGAGTTTCGCGGACCGGACGCGGTTCGAGTTTCCGGACGGCATCACGGTCGTCGTCGGCCCGAACGGCTCCGGCAAGTCGAACGTGGTCGACGCCATCAAGTGGGTTCTCGGCGAGCAGTCCGCCCGCAGCCTCCGCGGCAAGGAGATGACGGACGTCATCTTCGCCGGCTCCACCGCCCGCAAGCCGCTCAACGTCGCCGAGGTCGGGCTGATCTTCGACAACACGGCCCGCGAACTCCCGGTGGACGCGGCCGAGGTGCAGATCATGCGGCGGGTCTACCGGAGCGGCGAGAGCGAGTATCTCGTCAACGGGGAACCCTCGCGGCTCCGCGACATCCGGGAGCTGTTCTCCGGCACGGGAGCGGCCACCGAGGCGTACAGCGTCATCGAGCAGGGCCGCGTCGACGCGCTGCTCATGGCATCGGGACGCGACCGGCGGGCCGTCTTCGAGGAAGCCGCCGGCATCACGCGGTTCCGGGCCCGGAGGGCCGAGTCGCTGCGCCGGCTGGAGCGGGCCGAGCAGAACCGCCAGCGGCTGGCCGACATCGTCGGCGAGGTCTCGAGCCGGCTGGCGACCGTCCGCCACCAGGCGGCGAAGGCCCGCCGCTGGCGGCTCATGACGGAGCGGCTCCGCGGCTTCCGCATCGCGGCGGCCCATCGCGATCTCGCAGAGGTCGACGCCGAGGTCGGGCGGGTGGATGCGGCCACGGCGGCCACCCGGGAGGCGATCGCGGCGGCCGAGGCGCGGCTCGACGCCGCCACGAACGAGTCCGGCACTCTGGCGGCGGACGTGGAGCGGCTGCAGCCCGGGATCGCCGCGGCCCGGTCCGCACAGGCCGCCGGCACGCAGCGGGCCGCTGCGGCCGAGGCCACGCTCGCCGTCCAACGGGCCCGTTCGGCCGAAGTGGAGCGCGACGCCGCCGCCGCCCGGCAGGCCGCCCGCACGGCACGGGATGCCGAGCGAACGGCGACGGCGGCCGTCGCGACCGCCCGCAACGAAGTGGCCACCCTCGAGGCGGAGGTCGCGCGGCTCGGTCTGCGGCTCCGGGCCTGCGCGGCAGCCGCGGCCGGCTCCCACGAGGACGCGGCTGCCGCCCGCGGCCGCCTGGCGGAGTCCGAACTGGCCCTCGATGCCGCCCGCCGCGACTGCCTGCGGCTCGAGGTCGAGGGCGAACGGGCCGCGGCCCGCGCCGCCGAAGCCCGGAACGAGGCCGATGCCGCCCGGCAGGCGGTCGACGCGGCGCGGATGCAGGTGGTGCGGCTGGAGGAGGCACAGGCCGCCTGGGACGGCACCCTCGGCTCGCTCGCCGCGGGCCTCGAGGCGGCGGGCCGCGACATCGACACGCTCGAGGCGTCGCTTCGCGACAACGAGCGGGCCACCGAATCCGCCTGGCACGAACTGTCGGGCTGGAAGTCGCGGCTGGAAGCGTGCCGCGAGCGCCGGGCGATGCTCCGGGAGATCGTGACCCGCCAGGAGGGCGTCTCGGATGCCGCGCGGCAACTGCTGGCTGGCGACGCGCACGTCCCCGGCATGGCTGGCATCGTCGCCGACCTCGTCGTCGCCAGCGTCGAGTGGGCGCCGCTGGTCGATCTCGCCCTCGGCGGTCTCGGCCAGAGCCTGGTGGTGGATTCGCTCGCCGATCTCGTCCACTGGCACGCGGACTGGTCGCGGACCGACGCCGCGTCGTCCGTGCTGGCCGCCGGCGGCCGCATCGGCTTCGTGACGGCGGACCACCCGGGCCGCGGCACTTTCGAGCCGCCCGCTCAGCCCGGCATCGTGGGCCGGCTCGACCGCCTCGTCGCCGCTGGCGCGTCGGCGGAGCCGCGACCGGTGGCGGCCGCCCTCCTCGAGCGGCTGCTGGGACGCGTGTGGATCGTCGAACGCATCGAGCACGCGCTGCCGCTGTTCGCCACGGCCCCCGCGGGCACGATCTTCATGACCCGGGCGGGCCTCTGCCTCTCGGCCTCCGGCACCTTCGAGTTCGGCACTCCGGCCGCCGCCGCGGGGCTCGTGGCCCGGCGGAGCGAACTGCGGGCCCTCGAGCAGCGGCACGAGGAACTCGAGCGGGTGACGGCCGCCGCCGCCGCGACGATCAGCGGGCTACAGGCCGAGGCGACGCAACTCAACGACCGGCTGCGGCAGGCCCGCCTGCGCCGGCAGCAGGCCGCCGACGAGCACGCCGCCTCACGGGCCGAACTCGACCGGCTCGTCCGCGAGCGACGGGCGGCCGAGGCCCGGGTCGCGGCCGCGGAGCGATCCCTGCGGACCGCCGACGAGCGGGCTGCCGAGGCCGTGGCCGGCGGGCACGCGGCCGCGTCAGCCGCCGCCGCGGCGACTGACGCCGTCAGCGCGGCCGAGGCCCGGCTGCAGTCGGCCCGCGACGCCGTCCAGGGCCTGGAGCGCAGCCGTGGGGCGGTGATCGACGAGATCCAGGCGCTGCGGATCGAGGAGGCGACCGGCCTCGAGAAGCTCGCCCGCGGACGCGATGCCGTCGCGGCCGCTGACGCCGCCGCCATCACCCGTCGTGACGAGATCGACCTGGCGGACGCCCGTGGCCGGGCCGCGGAGGAGCGGCTCGAAGCCCATCGCCTGGGGCTGCTCGCTGCCGGTGCCGAGCACGCCGAGGCGGTGACCGCGTCCGAGCGGGCCGCCGCCGAACTGGCGGCGGCGATCGAGGCTGCGGCGTCGGTCGACGGCCGCCGTCGCGCGGCGGCCGTGGCGGCCGACGAGGCCCGGGCCGAAGCCGGCCGTCTGGCCGCCGAACTGCACGCCGGCGAACTCGCGGCCGGGGAGGTGCGTCACCGCCGCGCCCGCATCGTGGACCGGATCCGCGACGAGTACGACATCGACATCGACGCCGTGGAGGCGGCGCCGACGACGGCGTCCACGGGTGAGCCGATCGAGATTCCCGCCGACCGGGCCGAAGTGGAGGCGGAGATCGAACAGCTCCGCCGGAAGCTCGCCTCGATGACGTCGGTGAACATGGAGGCGCTCGCCGAGGCAGAGGAACTGGCCGAGCGGCTGGCAAAACTCGAAGGCCAACTGGCCGACGTCACGGCGGCCCGGGAATCGATCGAGCAGCTCATCGCCCGCATCGACGAGGAGAGTCGCCGGCTCCTCGGGGACACGATCGAGACGGTCCGGGGCCACTTCCGGGAGCTGTTCGAGCGGGTGTTCGGCGGCGGGCAGGCCGACCTGGTGCTCGAGCCGGGCGTCGACCTGCTGGAGACCTCCGTGGAGATCGTGGCCCGGCCGCCCGGCAAGGAGCCGCGGAGCATTTCCCTGCTCTCCGGCGGCGAGAAGACCATGACCTGCGTGGCGCTCCTGCTGGCGATCTTCCGCTCGCGGCCCAGCCCGTTCTGCGTGCTCGACGAGGTGGATGCCGCGCTCGACGAGGCGAACGTCGACCGGTTCGTGACGGTTCTGCGCGACTTTCTCTCGTCCACCCAGTTCATCGTCGTCACCCATTCGAAAAAGACGATGGCCGCCGCGACCACCCTCTACGGGGTCACGATGGAGGAATCTGGGATCTCCAAGCGGGTCAGCGTGCGGTTCGAGTCCACGGCCGCCGCCGCCCGGGCGGCCTGACCACGACCGCGGATTTCCCGGCGAAAACGAGCCCTGCCGGGCCAGAGGCGGACATCCGGCACAGGCGTGGCATGCGGTGCCACCCCTCCCTTCCGGAAGAACGGCTCAAGTCTCACGAAGCGATCTTTCGATCTACCCTCCTGGACGGTCATGCCACGGACGTGTCCGGGAGTTTCTCCCGACGGGTCCGCGGGATGGCGCAGGGGGGGAATCCTGCGAGCCGTGGCGTCCGCGGGTGGTCCGGCCTCGTGCCGGTCGCCTGCGGCGACGCCATTCTCGAGCCCCCCTCCGCGCCCGTGGGCCGGCCATCGCGGGGCGCGCCGACGCGGACGTCCCTGCGATTCCCGATCCGCGTCACAGGGGGGCTGTGCTCCGACGCTCGGAAGGGTGCGGACTGGCCAGGACGTTTCCGGACACGAATGATCCACATGGAGTCCACGAGATGAAGGTTTTCACGACAGGCCAGGTCGCAAAAATCTGTAAAGTCGCTCCCCGCACGGTGAGCAAATGGTTCGATTCCGGTCGCCTCAAGGGCTACCGCATCCCGGGCAGCCAGGATCGCCGCATCCCGCGGGATTACCTCATCAAGTTCCTCAAGGAGCACGGCATGCCGCTGGGCGACCTCGAGGACGAGGCGATGGCGAAGGTGCTGCTCGTCGGCCAGGACCAGGTCCTGATCGAAAACCTCAAGAGGCACCTCCCGCTCGAGCGGTCGTTCAAGATCCAGGTGGCCGCCAGCGGATTCGAGGCGGGCATCCAGGCCGAGAGCTTCCATCCCGATTGCATCGTGGTGGACTACTCGATCGGCCGGATCGACGCCCAGCAGATCTGCCAGAACCTGCGGCGGAATCCCGAGTACGCCGACACGATCGTGATCGCCCTGCTGCCGGACGACGGCTCGCAGATCACG
>JBJTHX010000067.1:0-2681 GCA_046094745.1 Planctomycetia bacterium | reverse complement strand
GCCGGCGCGGACTACGCCCTGCCGGGCCAGGCATCCCACCAGGTGCGGAACTGCCGCCACTGCTGCTCGAGGAACGCCTGCTGGCTCGCGCTCAGTCCGTCGGTGGGGTTGATGTGTTGGCGGTACTCCTACCGCCCCTCGAGCACCATGAGGTGCTTGTAGTAGAGCACGAGGTCGGGCCCCTCGTCGTACTTCGAGAGCACCGCGAGGGCGTCGTTGAGCTCGGCCGCCAGCCGACGGGCGGCGCCGTCCCCCCGTGCGGCCTGCAGGCAGAGCTCCACGAGCCGCAGCACCTGCCGCGGCAGGGCGTTCCCCACGCCCGTGATCGCCCCCACCGCGCCGCAGCGCACGATCCCGTGAAACACCTGCGTGTCCACGCCCACCATGAGCGAGAGGTCGGGATGGCCGGTCGTGATGTGCTCGGCGGCGTAGGTGAGCGACTCGGCGCCGCCGAACTCCTTGAAGCCCACGAGATTCGGGAACTCGCTTCGCAGGTCGAAGAACAGCGGCGCCTTCGTCTCGAAGCCGTAGTAGGGGCTGTTGTAGATGACGGCGGGGAGGCCGGCGGCGGCACGGAGGATGCCCGCGAAGTGGTGCCGCTGCGCAGCGGGCGACGTGCCGCGGGAGAGCACCCGCGGGATCACCATCAGTCCGGCTGCGTTCACCTGCCGGGCGTGGGCCGCGTGGGCCGCCGCGAGTCGCGGGTTCTGCGCGCCGGTGCCCACGATCACGGGCACGCCCGCCTTCACGAGCCGGGCGACGCCCTCCTGACGCTGGGCGTCGGTGAGCAGCGGCCAGTCGCCCATCGAGCCGCAGTAGATGACGCCCGACATGCCGGCTGCGACCAGGTCGCGGGCCGTGGCCACGAGGGCGTCGAAGTCCGGGGTGCCGTCGGCGGCACACGGCGTCATCAGCGCCGGCATGCAGCCACGAAAGATGCTCATGAGGTCGTGCCGCCAAGGGGGTGCCGCGGGCGACCGGGCCGCCGCCCGGGACCGAACCCGCGACGGACATCACACCCTGCGCGACCCGCGCCGTCAAGGACGCGGCGTTCCGCGGACGCGACGTGTGTCGCGGTGGGCCGCGGGCCGACACGGTATGATCGGGTCCATGAGACGCCCCGTCGCTCCCGCCTGCCTGCGACCCGCGGAGATGGGGTGGCTCCTCGCGATGCTCTGGTGCGTGGTCGGCCCGACCCGCACGGTGCCCGCGGCCGACGCACCGGGGTCGGGCGGCCTGGCGGCCGCGCTCGCCGCCGAGGATCGTGCGGCGCTCGTCGCCGAGGTGGCCCACGCGGGCGACGCGTGGGAGGGGTCGAACCTCTTTCACACCCGCCACCTCACCTGCACGCAGTGCCACGTCGCCGGCAAGGGCGAATCACCGCTGGGCCCGAACCTCGCCGCCATGCCGGAGGGCGTGCCGCGGGAGCGGCTCGTGGCCCACCTCATCGAGTCGCTCCTCGATCCCTCGGCCTCGATTCGCCCCGCCTACCGCGGCGTCACGATCGTCACCGACGACGGACGCAGCCTCTCGGGGATCGTCGCCCGCGAGACCGATACGGAGGTCGTGCTCCGCGACGCCGCGGCCGGCGGCCGCGAGACCGCGGTGCCGAAAAGCGCGATCGACGAGCGGGTGGAAGCGACGGTGTCTCTCATGCCCGCCGGGCTGCCGAACCTGCTCGCCGACCGGAAGCAGTTCGTGAACCTCGTCCGCTACCTGGCCGAGGTTGCCGAGGGGGGGGCCGACCGCGCGGCGAAACTCGCCCCCGACCCCAACGTCTTCGTCCAGCAGGCGCCGCCCGCCTATGAGGCCGACATCGACCACGCCGGCTTCATCGCCGACTGGCAGGATCCCGCCCGCGCGAAGGCCGCGCTCGAACGCGGCGGCGCGATCTACGACCGCGTCTGCGCCAACTGCCACGGCACGCTCGACGCCCCCGGCTCGCTGCCCACGGCGCTGCGGTTCGCGGAAGGCAAATTCAAGGCGGGGGGCGATCCCCACGCGATGTACCGCACGCTCACGAACGGCGCGGGCCTGATGGTCGCCCAGGGCTGGATGGTGCCGAGCCAGAAGTACGACGTCATCCACTACATCCGGGAGACCTATCTCAAGGAGCGCAACCGCGAGTGGTACACCGCGATCACGCCCGACTACCTCGCCTCGCTGCCAGCCGGCAAGAGCCGCGGCCCCGAGCCCTCGACGATCGAGCCTTGGAGGATGCACGACTACGGGCCGTTCCTGGCCGGCACGTTCGAGGTGGGGAAGGGGGGCGGCAACCTCGCCCGCAAAGGGCTCGCGGTGCGGCTCGACCCGGGCGCCGGCGGCGTGAGCCGCGGCCATGCCTGGATCCTCTACGAACTCGACACGCTGCGGGCCGCCGCCTTCTGGACGGGCGAGAAGTTCATCGACTGGGCCGGCATCAACTTCGACGGCCGGCACGGGGCGCATCCGCGGGTGGCCGGCGACGTGCAGGCGGCGCTGCCGACGATGCCGGGCTGGGCCGCGGCCGGCGCCGACTCGTTCGCCGACCCGCGGCCCCGCGGCCGCGACGGCCAGCCCTACGGCCCCCTGCCCCGCGACCACGGCCGCTTCCGCGCGCTGCACCACGCGGCCGCGCGGGGGAGCACGCCCGGCGATCCGCGGTCGGCCGTCGTGCTCGACTACCTCGTGGGCGAGACGCC
>JBJTHX010000066.1:0-16432 GCA_046094745.1 Planctomycetia bacterium | reverse complement strand
GCGCGTCGATCGAGCGCCAGGATGGCGCACTGCTGCTCAGCGGCACGAAGCTGTTCATCACGAATGCGACCCACGGGCGGCTCGTGAAACTGCTCGCGTCGCTCGACGGCCGTCCCGCGGTCGCTCTCGCGCGGCTGCCGGACGCCGACGGCCCGACCTTCCGGCTGCGGCACTACGCCCTGCATCCGCTCAAGCACGCCCACAACGCGGCCCTCGAGTTCACACGGTTTCCGGTCGTGGAGGCGGATCTCATCGTGCCGCCGGCCGGCCGCGACGGCATGGCGATCGTGTGGCATGGGCTCAACCGCGGCCGCGTGACGCTCGCGGCCCAGGCAGCCGGCACGCTGCGGATCATGCTCCGGCACGCCGTCGATCATGCCCGGCGGCGGACCACGTGGGGCCGGCCGATCGCCGCGCGGGAACTCGTCCAGGGCCGGCTCGCGCGGATCGCCGCCGGGATCGTGGCCTGCGACGCCCTGGCAGGCTGGGCGGCCGCGGCGCTCGACGCGGGCCAGACGGGCGAACTGGAGGCGATCGCCGCGAAGGTCACGGCCAGTGAGTGCGTGCGGCAGGCGGCGATCGATGCGCTGGGCATCCACGGCGGGCGGGCGTTTCTCGTCGGTCATCCGCTGGGCGATGCGTTCCACGACCACTTTGCCGTCACGGTCTACGAGGGGGAGAGCGATCTGCTCGGCCTGGCCCTCTTCACGGGGCTCGCGAAGGCGCATCCCCTGGCCGCCCACGCCGGGCAGGCGGGCCTCCACCGCGCGGCCGCCTGGCTCGCCTGGCGGACGGCGGCCCTGGTGGAAGGCGGGGCCACCGCGGACGGAATCACCGACGGACCGCTGCGGGCGCATGCCGCGCTGGCGCGGCGGCTGCTCACACGGACCGCCGTGCGGATCGACCGGGCGATCCGCCGTCACGGCGGCAATCTCACCGAACGGCAGCTCGCGGTGGCCGCACTCGCCGCCGAGGTCCGCGAACTCGCGAGCGTCCTGGCCGTGGCCCACCATGCGGCGGCCGCAGGCGGACGGCCCGGCGCCGCCGCGGCCGATTGCTGGTGCCGGCTGGCGATCGCCCGGGCGACGGGCCGCCGGCTCGCCGCCGCCGATCACGCGGCGCTGGCGAGCCTGGGCCGCGCGGTCGCCGGCGACGACGTCACGGCTGCGTGGTGACGACCGCCGGCCACCATGAGCAGAGGTACCAGGCCCGCGGCGTCGTCAGTTCGGCGAACGCCTCGAGCGCACCGCGGCCACCCGCGCCAGGGTCGCCGCCGAGCACCTCGTCGAGCAGCCCTTTGGGCTTCGAGTACTTCACGGCGCGGGCGGTCGTCGCGGTGAGGCCAGCGAGTTCGACGGCCCGCTCCACGGCGTCCTCGAGGAATCCGATCCGGTCGACCAGCCCGGCCGCCTTGGCCTGGGCGGCGGTGAAGATCTGGCCGGTGGCCACCATGTCGACGGCTTCCGCGTCGAGCTTTGGTCGCCCCGCGCGGACGATCTCCTTGAACCGGGCGAACATGTCGTCGACGAGGTCCTTGAGCAGCCGTCGCTCGCGTTCGGCCAGTTCCGGCGTCCGTTCCTTCGTGGGGCTGAGCATCTCCTTGAGTGGGCCGCTGGCGACGGAGTCGTCGCGGACGTCGAACCGCTTGAGCATCTTGGAGAGGTCGAAGTGGGGGATGATGACGCCGATCGATCCGGTGAGCGTGGCCGGCTCCGCGAAGATCACGTCGTCGCGGCCGCCGTTGGCCATGGCCACGTAGTAGCCGCCGCTGGCCGCGATCCCGCCCATGCTGACGACCACGGGCAGGTTCCGCACCCGGGCCAGCGTGCCCAGCCGGTGGTGGATCTCGTCGCTGCCGCTGACGGTGCCGCCGGGCGAGTCGACGCGGAGCACGATCGCCTTGACGGCCTCGTCGTCGGCCACCTGGTCGAGCTGGGCGCGGATGAAGCCGTCGCCCCCCATGATCGGACCGGCGAGGGTCACGATCGCGACCTTCGCCGGGGCGGTCTTCGAGAGGGCGTGGTACTTCTCGACCACGCGGCCGTCCCGTTGGAAGTACTGGGCGAAAGCGCCGGCGCTGCCGATCGCCGCCAGGAGCGAGATGCCGGCCACCGTCCAAGCAATGCGGGTGCCCCAGCGGCCCCAGGGACTGGCATGCTCGAGAATCACGCGGGTGGGCGGCTGCCGTTCGATCTCCATCGGCTTCTCTCCTTGGGTCGCGGGACGCGAAACATGCCGGGTAGTGTACGGCCCGGAAGTCGCGCGTGCCGCGCGGTTGCCAGTCGGCGGCCGCGGCGGCTACCTTGGCGAGTTCCGCCATCCGAGCCTACCCCCGTCGAGAGGAGCCCCGTCACGTGTTTGTCTGCGTCAGCACGGAAAGCCTGCCCGCGATGCCGCTCTCCCAGGCGATGGAACGGCTGGCAGAGCTCGAGTTCACGGCGGTGGAACTCGACGTGCACGAGCACGGGGGCCATCTGCAGCCGGCCCAAGTGACGGCCGATCCCGAGGCGGCCATCGCCGCCTGCAGCGACCTCCAGCGGCTGCGGCCGGTGGCCGTGTCGTTCGCGGCGGTCGAGTCGCCGGATGTGTACGACCATTTCACCGCCTGCTGCCGCCTGGCCAAGGCCCTGGGCGTGGTCACGATCGTCGTCGAATCCTCGGAACTGGGCACGCCCTTCAATGGCGAGATCGAGCGGCTGCGGAAGCTCGTGGCGATAGCCTCCGGGCTCGGGGTCGTGGTGGGCGTGAAGACCGAGGCGGGGCGGATGACGCAGGACGCCGAGACCACGGCCTCGCTGTGTCGCAACGTACCCGGGCTCGGGGTCACGCTCGACCCGAGCCACTTCATCTTCGGCCACAAGAAGCCGGCCTCGTGGGAGACGATCCTGAAGCACGTCTGCCACGTGCACCTGCGGGACACCAAGCCCGACGTCTTCCAGGTGCGGATCGGGCAGGGCAACGTCGAATATGGCAGGCTCGTCGCCCAATTGGGACGGGTGGGCTACAAGCGGGCGCTGTGTGCCCACATGCCGCCCATGGAGGGCGTGGACCAGGTGGCCGAACTCCGCAAGATGCGGCTGTTGCTCGAGAGCCTGCTGTAGGCTGTCGGCGAAGACGCCATGGGTCTCCGCGACGACGATCAGCGGAGCGTCGTGCCGGAGGCTTCGGCGCGGCTGGCCATCTCGGCGTAGGTCTTCGATTGCTCCTCGTCCCCCTCCTCGGCGTACATCGTCGAGAGGTTGCCGTAGGCCACGGCCAGCGACCGTTCCTCCAGTTGGCTCTTGTCGACGGCCGCGACCATCAGGTCGACGCCGCGACGGCTGAGCGTCATCGCGTCCTCGCGGCGATCCACCTGCCAATAGGAGATCGCCATGCTCACGAACGACTCTCCGAGCCGCCCGAGCTCGCCGGTGAACGCCCGCTCGTCCTTCCAGAGCGGCACGGTGCGGTCGAACCAGGTCACGGCGGTCGCATGGTCGCCCCGCTGCAGGCTGTACATGATGCCGATGCGGAACATCAGGTCGCCCATCTGTTTCCGCTCGGCCGGCGTGAGTTCCCGCTGCTCCGCGCCCCGCTCGAGGTAGGCGGCGGTGAGCGTGGCGTTGTCGAGCAGGTCGGCCGTGTCGCCGCGCTTCTGGGCGGCGGCCAGGGCATCGGCGAGCCCTTGGCCCACCTGCCAGTCGATCTGCCGGCGTCGCCAGGGGTCGGGGACCCCGTCGCCCATCTTCTCACGCAGTTCGAGCATCCGCTTCACCCAGGGGAGCGGCTCCAACGACTCCGCCGAGCCGGCCGATGCGGCCAGCGCGCCGCGGCAGAGTTGCAGTTCCAGGGCCTGCCGCTCGGCGTTCGGCCCCTTGAACTCGGCGACGATCGCCTCGCTGCGGGCGATCCACTTGGGGATCACACGGCCCTTCTGCTGCCAGGTGCCGCGGGCGATGGCCAGCGCCGTGCCCAGGTGGGCGTCGAGCATCACCTCCCGGGCGGTCGACTGGACGGCTGGGGACCGCTTCACGAGCAGCGGTGACGACCGGCGGATCGCCTCGGCGAAGTGCTGCACGGCGGCCTGGTAGTCGGGCGTTCGGTCGGCGAGGGCCACGAGGCCGAGCAGCCGCTCGGCCTGGGCCGCGACCAGGGGGGATGAGTTCTCGCGCGACCGCAGGGCGTCGAGAATGGCCCGCGCCTCACCGGGCCGGTCGAGTGCCAGGAGGGCGCCGGCGTGCTTGAGCTGCGTCCAGGCGTCGGCCGGATCGAGGGCTGCGGCCGTCTCTGCGAGCTTGAGAGCCTGCGCCCAGCGCCCCTGATCGCTGGCGATCCCCAGGAGCAGCCGATGCGCGCGGACGTGCCGGGGATCGATCTCGACCGCGTATTGGAGGTCGGCGACCGCATACGCTGAGCAGGCTCCAAGCTCGCCCTCGGCACGGAGCACGAACGATTCGGGATCGAGCGGCTCGATCATGATCGCGTTGGCGACCTGCGTGCCCGGCTTGAGGCTCAGGATCACGCCCCGCTCGGGGTAGACCGTGCCGATGGCGACACCCTGGTCGTCGAAGATCGTCACGGTGCGCACGTCCGCGATCTCGAGCTGCCGGGTGAGCTCGGCCACGGTCACGGGCTCGGCAAGTTTGACGAGAATCGCGGCAACGGTGTCATCCTGCAGCGTCACCTCGACCCGCTCGAAGGGCTCGATTTTCCAGGCGAAGCCGGCCCCTTCATCCACGCGATCGAGCGGCTCGCCCGCACCCCAGGCGGCGAGCAGTTCGGCGCGGCGGGTCCTGCCCGGGTGGACGCCGCGGAAACTCGCGGGATCGATCGAGAGCGTCGGCATCTCGTCGGGGGTCGCCGCGACCGGGGCGGTGACCTTCGAGGCGGACGGTTCCTCCGCTGTTGCCGGCGCGCTCGGTGCCGGCGTGGCGGGCTGCTCCACCGGCTTGGCCGCGATGGCCGTCGGTTTGGGCAGTTGGGCGACGCGGTCGCTGATCCACCGCTTGAGTACGCTGGATTCTGGGCCGAGCGGGGGCTTGGGCGGCGTCGTGGCGGGCGACCGCGCGGCCTGCGGATCATCGGCGGCGGCCACCGGCACGAGGTCGGTCCATGGCACGGCCGGGGACCCATCGTCTCCGACCGCCGGCGTCACCGGAGTCGCGTCAGGCGTCGCCGCATCGGGCTCCATCGGCTGCTCGCCGAACGACTCGATCCAGCCCGGCAGCCGCATGAGCGTCCGCGGCGCCGGCGGCTCGGCGTCGGCAGCGGCCACCGCGACCACGACCGTTCCGACGGCAAAGAGGAGGACCTGCACTCCGGGCAACCACGGGCACCGCAGCATGGCCACGACGATTTCTCCTGGACGATACGACGGGCTTCCGGCCCGAGTGGGTGGGGACGATAGGCTTCCCGCGCTCCCCGGTCCAGAGCAGCCTGGCGCGGGTTGCCGCGCTGCCGCGGGCCTCCCACCCTGCCCAGTTTTCGCAGTCCACGGCCGCCCGCCCGGTTAGACTGCCCGCGATGGTGGCTGCCGGCGGTGGTGCAGCGGTCGGTTTCCGGAATGGGTCCATGCAACACGTCGTCGTGATCGGCGCCGGCCTCGCCGGCCTTGCCGCCGCCGAGGCGGTCGTGGGGGCGGTCCGCGGCTGCCGGGTCACGGTCGTCGAGGCGACGGGGAGGCCCGGCGGCGTGATCGCGACGCTGCGCCGTGACGGCTGGCTCGTGGAGCGGTCGGCCGACAACTTCCTCGCCGTGCGGCCGGAGGGCATCGCCCTCGTCGAGCGGCTCGGCCTTGCGTCCGACCTGGTGGGCGTCGATTCCAGGGTTCGCCGGGCGCTCATCTGGCATCGCGGCCGCGGCGTGCCCGCGCCGCTGGGATTTCGGCTGCTGGCGCCGTGCCGGGTGGATGGGATCCTCACCACGCCATTGCTCTCGCCCGCCGGCCGGCTGCGGGTCCTCGCCGAGCGTTGGCTGCCGCCCCGGGCGGACGCGTCCACCGACGAGTCGCTCGAGTCGTTCGCCGTGCGTCGGCTGGGCCGGGAGGCCTTCACGCGGCTCGTGCAGCCCTTGGCGGCCGGCATTTGGACGGCCGATCCGGCCCGCCTGAGCATGGCCGCGGCGTGCCCGGAGTTCTTCGCGATGGAACGGGATTGCGGCAGCCTGTGGGCCGGCGAGCGGGCGCGGCTCCGCGCGGCCGGCGGCGGCGAGGCGGCCGGCGCGCGATACGGGCAGTTCGTCACGCTCGCCGGCGGCATGGAGGATCTGCCGCGGCGGTTCGCGGCCGTGCTCGCCGAGCGCGGCGTCACGTTCGTGCCGGCGGCGGCCGGCCCGCTTGGCAGGGATGGTGCCGGCCGTTGGCGGGTGCCGCTGGCCGGGGGCTCGCAGCCGCTCGAGGCGGATGCGGTCGTGGTCGCGGTGCCGGCGACGGCGGCGGCGCGGCTGGTGGCGGAGGTCGACGTCGCCCTCGCGGCCGAACTGGCGGCGATCGAGTACGCCGGCTCCGCGGTCGTGTCGCTCGGCTTCCCGCGGGACCGCGTAACGCACCCGCTCGATGCCGCGGGCATGGTCGTGCCGGCGGCGGCAGGCCGCCGGGCGCTGGCCGTCAGTTTCTCGAGCGCGAAGTTTCCCGGCCGGGCGCCGCCGGGATGCGTGCTCGTGCGGGTGTTCCTCGGCGGTGCGCTCGACCCGCAGACGGCGCGGCTGCCGGACGCGGACCTCGAGACCGTCGCCCGCGACGAGGCCGCCGCCCTGATCGGTGCCCGGGGGCTGCCGCTCTTGGTGCAGGTGGACCGCTGGGAGGGGGCGATGCCGCAGTATCACCTCGGCCATCTCGACCGCGTGGCCCGCATCGAGCGGGCGGCGGCGGCGGTCGGCGGGTTCGCCCTCGCCGGCGCCGCATACCGGGGCGTCGGCATCCCGCAGGTGATCGCTTCGGGCATCGCCGCGGCGGATCGCTTGGTCAGCCAGGGCGGCGGCGGCTGAGACACGGCACGGCGAGCCGCGCCTACTTCTTCTTCGCGGCCTCGTCCGGCTTGGCAGCCGCGCCCTCGGCCCCCTCTTCCTTGGCCTTCTTCTTTTTCTTCATCGCCATCTTCTGGACACGGACCTTCGGCAGACCAAGAGGGCTGCGACCCTCCGTCCACCGCTCCTGTTCCTTCAGGCGGACGATCCGTTCGGCGCGGGTGAGCACTCCGCGGGCGCTCGAGGAACCCTTCCGTACTCTCAGGCTCTTGTCCATGGTCATGGCAGACTTTCCTTCCGATCGAAGAGAACCGAGCCGTGGTGGGATCACCGGGCCGGGAACGCGAGCGTACGCATGCCGCGGCCGCGGTTCAAGGGCGGGCCACGCGGGCCGTCAGGCCGTGCCTCCGGGCAGCTTGGCGATCATCCCATGGAACCGCTGCATCGTCGGCGGCCGTTTTTCCGGATCGGCCGCCAGGCAGGCGGAAATCGCGGCGGCCAGCGGCTCCGGAATCTCGGGCCAGTGCTGGCGGATGTTCTCCGGTGGCTGGTCGTGGGCGAGCGCGGCGGCCCCGCTGGTGCCCCGCGGCCAGGGCGAATGCAGCGTGCAGATCTCGTACGCGGTGACGCCGAAGGAAAAGATGTCGAGTCGCCTGTCCGCCTGCCGCCTGCGGACGACCTCCGGGGCCATGTAATTCGGCGTGCCGATCCGGTTGCCCGGCTGGAGGAACACGGGCTTGTCGGGCACGGTGAGGCCGAAGTCGAAGAGCACGAGCCGGCCGTCCGGTCGGAGCATGAAATTGCGCGGGCAGATGTCGCGATGCACGAAGCCCGCGGCATGCACGGCGTCGACGGCCGTGGCCGCCTGCCGGACGAGATCGATCCGTTGGACAGGCGGGAGCGGCTTCCGCGCCGCGAGCAGGGCGTGCAGCAGGGAGCCCTCGATGAACTCGGTCACGACGAACGGCTCGCCGGCCATCGACTCGCCCCACTCCATCGTCCGTACGATGTTCGGGCCCGAGATCTTGGAGCCGATCTCACCCTCGTTCGGCTTGCCCAGGCCCTTGTATCGCGACTCCACGGGGGCGGCTTTCTCCCGGTCGACGATCTTCAGCCCCAGCACCTCGCCGGTGCGGTTGTCGCGTACCTTGTAGAAGGCGGACATCGTGCCGGAATGGCTCTCGCGGAGCCGCTCGAACCGCTTCCAGAGGTCGACCCGCGATGAGCCGCCGAACAAACCCGACAGGAAACCCATGGATGCTGCACGCGTGGATGCGGGCCGTCGGCGGCGATCGCCCGCCGGCACCGGCCCGTTCCGTTAGGATATCGTGAGCGGCCGCAGTCGGGGTGTTCAGGCCTCGAAGAGCACGGGATTGAGCGGATCGTCCATGATTTCGCCGACCCGCGTCGAGGGCGTCCAGGCCTCGTGGTCGCTCCGCTGGTTGGCGTTCCGGGGCTCCGCCAGCCGCATGTCGACGTCCATGTAGATCACCGTGTGCACCTTCCGCGGCCGGTCGCTCGTGTTCGGCCCGGCCCGGTGGAGCGTCCAGCCGAGGTGGAATGACACGTCCCCCTCGGCGTACGGTTCGGCCACCTCGGCCAGCCCGTGCTCCCGCAGCGCCTCGCGGATCAGCCGTTCCGACTCGTCGGAGATCTCGAGGTCGCGGCCGATCCGCTTCAGGTGGCTGCCCGGGGCGAAGGAGAGCGGGCCGAGTTCCCGTGGCACGGCCTGCAGCGGGATCCATGCCGTGACGCACAGGCCGCTGGCCATCGGCCAGTACTGCTGGTCGGCGTGCCACGGGGTGAAGCCGCCGCCCGGCTCCTTGAAGAGTGCCTGGTCGTGCCACATCCGCACGCCGCGGGTACCGAGCAGGCCGGTCGCGATGCCGGCCAGCCGGCGGGAGAAACTCAACCGCTTCGCCTCGGGGCTCATCGTCCACAGGTTGCCGACCTGGATGAAGGCCTTGCCGTAGGTGTCGCGGCGCTCCAGCGGCACGTCGGCGAGCGGATTCCGCTCCATCGTCAGCCGGGTGATCTCCCGGTCGAACTCGGTGAGGGTCGGGCCGTCGAGGACGCCGGGGAGCTTGATGAACCCGTCCTCGCGGAAGCGGGTCTTGTGGGCGTCGGTGAGCGGATAGGACGCGTCGAGCAGCGGCGGCGAGGCGGTGGCGGCCATGGGCGGTCTCCGGGATACGAGGCAGATGGGCCGAAAATACGCTCCGGCGACCGGGGGTGTCACTGCCACGGTCGGCGCCGACTGGTACGATTTTGACCCGTGCGGACAGAGCCCCTGCCGGTTCCCATGCCATGCTTCCCGACCTGGAACACGTCGAGCCCGCGGCCGGCCGCTCCGTCACCTGGGAGGCCTTCGACCTGCCCGCGTTCCCGTACCGTTGGCCCTTCCACGCCGCGTACGAGTTGACGCTCATCACGGCCGGCGAGGGCCGCCGGTTCGTGGGCGATTCGATCGAGTGGTTCGAGCCGGGAGATCTCGTGCTCCTCGGCCCGCACCTGCCGCACACCTGGCACTCCGAGCCTGCCCGCGGAAGTCGCAGCCGGGCGGTCGTCATCCGCTTCGAGGGGGACTTCCTCGGCCCGGACTTCTTCAGCCGTGGCGAACTGGCGAGGGTTCGCGGCCTGCTCGAGCGGTCCCGGCGGGGGCTGGCCTGCGGTGATTCCGTCGCCGGCCGGGAGGTGGCCGCCGCGATCAACGCGGGCTGCGCGGCACAGCCCTTCGCCCAGTTGGTGTCGCTCCTCGAGATGCTCCAGGCACTGGCGACCCGCGGGAGGAGTCGGGAACTTTCGGGCCCTGCCTACGCCTCCACGGCCCGCGCCGTCGACGCGCGGCGGATCGATCGGGTCTGCCGCCACGTCGTGCAGCAGCTCGCCCGGCCGCTGCGGCTCGGGGACGTGGCGGCGATCGCCGGCCTCTCGCCGGAGGGCTTCAGCCGATTCTTCCACCGGATGACGGGTCGCACGTTCGTGGCCTGGGTGCACGAAGTGCGGATCGGTCACGCCTGCCGGCTGCTGACCACGACCGAGCGGCCGGTGCTCGACGTCGCCCTGACCTCCGGCTTCGAGAACCTCTCGAACTTCAACCGCGTCTTCCGCCGCCTCCGCGGCTGCACGCCCCGCGACTTCCGCCGCCAACTGGCCGAACGCGGGTGAGTGTGGCACCGTCTGGCGAGAGGGTACGGGCGACCCCGACCCGCGCGTCAGCCCTTCTTCAATCCCGCCAGTTCGGCGTGGGCCGCGGCCAGTTCCTTCTCCAGCCGCGGCACCTCGGCCGGGTCATCGGGCTGCTTCTTCGCGCCCGCCAGCAGTTGCTGCAGCTTCGCGATCCGCTGCTGCAGCACCTCCATCCGCTTCTTGTCCTTCTTGTCCATCGGCGTCCTCCTCGGTGTACCCTCCCGCGGGCGACTCCCGACCGTCGATCCGCACGCCGGCGTCGACGGCCGTATTCGGGCCGGTGTGCAGCTGCCGCATCCAGCCCGAAAGCAGCACGACGGCCAGCATGCAGCCGAGCGTCACGGTCAGCCACTTGGCCCGGTCCTCGCGCACCCACCGCGTGCCCTCGCCGCGGCCGACCAGGGCGCTGGCGAAGTAGAAGGTGACCATGGCGAGGAGGAACTTCGCGCCGAACAGGGCGTGGTAGCTCGTCTGCCGCATCCAGGCGCCGTCGGCCCAGCCTTCCGCCTTCACCCGCGCGTTGAAGAGCAGGAAGTTGGCCAGGCCACTGGCCAGCAGGACCGTGATCGCCCCGATCACCCAGGGCAGCCAGCGGCGGCGGATCGCCTCGTGGATCCGGTCGCGGGTCGGGGCGTCGAGGTCGCCGAGGGCCGGCACGAGCCCGAAACGGGCGAAGACCAGCGCCCCCATCGCGACGATCGCGGCGAGGATGTGCGCCCAGCGGAGCAGGAGCGTGACGGGATCCATGCGGATGCCTCCGGGAGATGACCGACGAACCGCGGCATGGTAGCCGATTTTTTCGCGGACCCAAGCGGGGCGGTTTGTCCCGGGCGGCCGTCGCCGCCTACAGTTGGCCGCCATGGAAGACGCGGACGAACTGGAAGAGATCGGTCTGCCGGGCGGGAACCCGCACGAGCGGTGGATGCGGCTGGCGCTGGCCGAGGCGAGGGCGGCGGCCGATGAGGACGAGGTGCCGGTGGGGGCGGTCGTGGTCGCCGCGGGCCGCGCGATCGCCAGCGGCCACAACCAGCGGGAGGGGCTCTGCGATCCCACGGCGCACGCGGAGATGATCGCCCTCACGCAGGCCGCCGCGGCGCTCGGCTCCTGGCGGCTGGAGGGCTGCACCCTCTACGTGACGCTCGAGCCCTGTCCGATGTGCGCCGGGGCGATCGTCCAGGCACGGGTGCCGCGGGTGGTCTGGGGCGCGGCGGATCCGAAGGCGGGAGCCGTCGAGTCGCTCTACCGGCTGTTCGAGGATCCGCGGCTCAACCACCGGGTCGAGCACGTGGGCCGCGTGATGGCTGACGAATGCGGCCGGATCCTCAGCGACTTCTTCCGCGGGAAGCGCGGCTGACGGTCAGGCCCGGCGATCGATGGGCACGAACTCGCGGAGCGTCGCACCGGAATAGACCTGCCGCGGCCGGCAGATCTTCTTGGTCGGCGACTGGTGCATCTCGATCCAGTGGGCGATCCAGCCCGGCAGCCGGCCCATCGCGAAGAGCACCGTGAACATCTGCACGGGGATGCCCATCGCCCGGTAGATCACGCCCGAGTAGAAGTCGACGTTCGGGTAGAGTTTCCGCTCGATGAAATACTCGTCGGCCAGTGCCACCGCCTCGAGTTCCTGGGCGATGTCGAAGATCGGGTCGTGGCGGGAGATCTTGGCCAGCAGCTTGTCGCAGGTCGCCTTGATGAGCTTGGCCCGTGGGTCGTAGTTCTTGTAGACCCGGTGGCCGAATCCCATGAGGCGGAAGCCCGAGTCCTTCTTCTTCGCCAGATCGACGTACTTCTTCACGTTGCCGCCGTCGGCCACGATCTTCTCGAGCATCTCCACGCAGGCCTGGTTCGCACCGCCGTGGAGCGGCCCCCAGAGGGCGGAGATGCCGGCCGAGATGCTGGCGAACAGGTTGGCGTCGCTCGAGCCCACCATGCGAACGGTCGACGTTGAGCAGTTCTGCTCATGGTCGGCGTGGACGATGAGCAGCATGTCGAGAGCGTCGGCGAAGTCGGGATCGACGTGATACTGCTCGCACGGCACCGCGAACATCATCTGCAGAAAGTTCTCGCAGTAGCCCATGTCGTTCCGCGGGTACATCAGCGGCTGCCCGCACGACTTCTTGTGGCTGTAAGCGGCGATCGTCGGCAGCTTGGCGAGCAGCCGGTGGACGCTGACCTCGACCTGCCGTGGATCACGAACGTCGAGCGAGTCCTGGTAGAAGGTCGAAAGCGCCCCCACGACGCTGCCCACGATCGCCATCGGGTGGGCGTCCCGCGGGAAGCCGCTGTAGAAGCTCCGCATGTCCTCGTGGATCATCGTGTGCCGCATCAGCGACCCGCGAAAGGCATCGAGTTCGGCCGTGTTCGGCAATTGGCCGTAGATCAGCAGGTAGGCCACCTCGACGAAGTCGCACCGCTCCGCGAGCACCTCGATGGGATATCCGCGGTAGCGGAGGATGCCTTTTTCACCGTCGAGGAACGTGATGGCGCTGGCCGTGGAGCCGGTGTTGACGAACCCCTCGTCGAGCGTGATGCAGCCGGTCTGGGCCCGCAATCGGGCGATGTCCAGGGCCCGCTCCCCCTCGGTGCCGACGATCACCGGCAATTCGCACACCTTCCCGCCGATCTCGAGGCGGGCCGTGCCGTCGGCCCGCGTGCCGGGCCACGGGGGTGCCTGCGGCGCGGCGGTCGGGGCGACGGGCTTGGAGGCGGCGGTCATGGGGATCTCCGGGGGCGGATGGGGTTCGGCCGGGCCGCGTGGGGGGAGCGTGCGATCGCGCCCCGTGCGAACCTGCGGCGGGGCTCGAGGGAGGCAGTGTAGTCCTCGGGCACACCGGCAGCAACGACCGCGACACTTCGCCCCGCGGTCTAGCGGCGCTTGAGCGGGCCGCCTGTCGGCGCCGACATGGCCGTGGCGTCGGCAAGGGCCGCAAAGGCTGCCAGCTTCACGGTGGTCACCACGGCGTCATCGTTGCGGATGGTGCCGGTGCCACGCCCCACGGCAATGCCGGCGCCCGCCGCCCCGGACAGATTGACGAAGAAGGTCTCGTCCGCCTCCACCGTCGAGTCGTCACGCACCATGACGGAGACGGTCTTTGTCATCTCGCCGGGCTGGAAGGCCAGCGTGCCGCTGGTTGCCGTGTAGTCCCACGCCTTTCCCGCCTTCGCCGTGCCGTTGGCCGTGGCGAACTTCTCGCTCACCCTCGACGCGCTGGCGGCGGAAAGGCTGACCGTGAACACGAACAGCCCCGCGTTCTCCGCGGCTGAGACCGATGTGATCGAAAGCGTCGGGGCGGGTGACGGAGTCGCCGGCGTGGCGTTCAGGGCTGCTGCGACATCGAGCCGACCACCGGTTGCGACCCTGCCGGCGAGCGAACTCGTGGCCCGGGCGTTGTTCAGGATCGCCGCGCGGATCGCGGTCGCTGCGGCCGTCGGGTTGGCGGCCGCGTAGAGGGCCACGGTGCCGGTGACGTGCGGCGTCGCCATCGACGTGCCACTGAAGGAGCCGTAGGCTCCGCCGGGCAGCGTGGAAAGGATGCCCGAACCCGGCGCGGCGATGTCGACCGAGGTGGCTCCGTAGTTCGAATACGAGGCCAGGCCACCCGCAGAGGTGAGCGCCGCCACGGCGATCACGGCTTCATAGGTTGCGGCCTTGGTCGTGGTCGTCCCCTGGAGTGTCGAGTAATTCGAGGGATAGTTCGCCACGGAGTCGTTGCTGTCGCCAATGCCGTCGCCCCCGCCGTTGCCTGCGGCGGCCACGAACAGGATGCCCGCGTTCGCGCCGCGGATGATGGCACTGTGAAGCGCCGTCGAATAGCCGCCGCCACCCCAGGAGTTGTTCGAGGCGACGATGTTGATCCCGTGCCTGGCCTTGAGGTCGGTCAGGTAGTCGAGGGCCTTGATCGCCGCGGTGGTGGTGCCGCCGTCCGGTCCGAGGAACTTGGTCGAGATCAGCGTCGTGCTCCAGGTCACGCCCGCCACGCCGCTGCCGTTGCCGCCGATCCCGCCGATCGTGCCGGCGACGTGCGTGCCGTGGTCGTCCGCCGCGCCGTCGTAGACGCTGCTGTCGTTGGTGTAGAAATCCCAGCCGTTCACGTCGTCGACGTAGCCGTTGCCATCGTTGTCGAGGCCGTCCTGGAGTTCGAACGGATTGACCCAGACGTTCGCGGCGAGGTCCGGGTGCGTGATGTCGAACCCCTCGTCCACGATGCCGACGACGACGGCTCTCGAGCCCGTGAATCCGGCCGACCAGGCCTTTTCCGCCTGGCTGCCAAAGGCGTTGGTCGTGCCGGTCGGCCCGGACGCCGAGGGCAGGTCGTCTCCGTACATGCCCCAGAGGCTGCTGCCGGTCGTGTAATAGGGATCGTCGCTCACCGCGGCCTTCGCCAAGCGCCAGTTGGGTTCGGCGAACACGACGCCGGGCCGGCGGGCGACCGCGGCGATCGCCTGCTCGACCCCGAGGCCCCGGCCGATCGTGACCCGTTCAAGGACGCCGAGTCCCGCCGCCTGCATGGCGGCGGTCTGGATCGCCTCGGCGGCACGGCCCTGAACGGCACCGCGGGCGGCGGCTCGTGTCGCGGCCGACGCGGTGGGATCGAACTGGACGAGAATCTCGCCATCGACGAACGCGGCCGCCAGGACCCTGCGATCCTCGAGTCCTTCGACGGCGAGCCGTTTCACCGCGACGGCCCGCCGGGCGGCATGGTTCGGGATGCGGCCGTGCCGTCCGGGACGGAACCCACGCATAAACCCTTCCTCCGTTCGACAACCCCGACAACCGGAAGGATAGCCTTCCGGCGCACACCCCTACGCAGCCCGGGCGAGGCTGGTGCGCCGGCCGGCGAGTTTCCCGCCCCGGGCGGCGATCAGCGGGTCGTCGTGGGGCGACTGGCGGTGAGGGGCTGGGCCACGCCGGGCTGATCGCCGTCGAACACGCTCCACACGGGGGTCCGGTCGCGGAGCTTCCGCAGATAGTCGTCGGTCGCCTTCCGCTGCCGCTCGGCGACGAGCGTCTGGCGGATCCCGACCTGGGCCTCGAGGAACGGCGTGCTGCCCGCCTCCTTCCGCTCCAGGACGCGGACGATGTGCACCGCCCCCTGGTCGGCCAGGTTCGGCGAGGCCTCGTCCTCGATGATCGCGCTCAACTGCCCGACCGGCAGCGAGAAGATCGCCTCGTCGAGCCTCTTGGAGGCCAGGCTGCCTTGGCTCGTCCACTCGAAGCCGCCGCCCTGGGAGGCCGTCGGCCCCTCCGACCGTGCCTTCGCCACGTCGGCGAGCGGCTTGCCGGCCAGCACCTCGTTGCCCATCGCGGCCAGCAGGTCCCAGGACTGCTTCCGCGACCGTCCGGGCTTGACCTTCACGGTCAGCGCCTCGAACCGCGCCCGGGCCGGAAACTCGTAGTCGGCGAGGTGGTTCTGGTAGTAGGCGATCATGTCGGCATGGGCGATCTCGTCGTCGTTCTTCGTGTTCTTCCGCAGCCACTCCTGGGCGAGGCCGCGTTCGAAGAACATCTACCGCATCCGGTCGAGCGACTGCCCCTTGGCCCGCAGCCGCTGCTCGTACTCGAGCGAGTTGGCCGCCCCGCTCTCCTGCATCAGCTTCGGCAGGAACTGCTCGTCGAACGCCTTGTCGACGTTCTTGCGGATGTCGGGAATCTTGTCCTCGGGAATCTCCCGCAGGGCATCGACGTAGACGAGCAGCGTCTCGACGTGCTGCGGCAGCACCTGCTGGCAGATCTGCAGCCGGAGCCGGCGCAGGTCCTCCGGCGGCACGCCCGGCCCGACCTGCTCGAGCCATTCGAGCGCCTTCGGCGTGAGCAGATCGCCCTCGAGCACGACCTCCGGTCCGACGCGGGCCACGACCATCGCCATCTCGAGCGACTGGGCATGGGAGAGCGGGTCGTCGCCCGGTGCCGGCTCCTCGTGGGCCGCCTGCATCACGCCCGGGTCGGCCTTCGGTCCGCCTGTCGCCACGGCCTTGGCCACCTCGGACGCGATCAGTTCCCGCACCGGCTCGAGCGGCGCCCCGGGGTTCTCCCGGATGCTCGAGAGCACGTGGTTGTCGAGCGGCTTCTTGTCGGTTGGCCAGGCCGCCGGCCGCGACGTGGCCTTGGGCACGTGGGGCACGAGGCCCGGGCCCACCGTCGCCCGCGGCTCCACGGCGGCGGCCGCGGAAGGGGAGAGCGGGTCGGCGATCTCGGGCGGCTCCTGGGGCCGCGCGAATCCCGCCCAGGCCAGCAGGCAGGCGGCCGGCAAGAGCGAGCGGCGGTAGCAGGGCTGTGGCATCACGGCGCGGCGCGGCCCGG
>JBJTHX010000065.1:0-2997 GCA_046094745.1 Planctomycetia bacterium | reverse complement strand
CGGCTACATGCAATCAGCCAACGACCTGTACTACCGCTATCCGCAGGAGATGCGCGTGCCGGTCTACAACCGCGCCTGGCAGAACGACTACCCGAAGTCGCGCCGCTACCACCAGGGGCACCACTTCAATCTGGACGTGTTTTAGCCTCACGCCTGCGGGGCCATCCATGGCCCCCGCAGGCTTGGCCCGGCTTGGTCGCAGCCGAGGTGCGACCAGCCGGGCAAGCGGCCGCACGTCCGGGCGGCCGTGGCCGCCGCGGGGCGGCGGCACGCGGCGGCTCGACGAGGCTTCGAGCCGAGCCGCGTAGGACGTGAGGCACGCGGCGCGGTTACCGGCCGGCCCGTGTCGCACGGCGGCGACGGCGCCACCATGCGAGTGCCGGCAGGCCGGCCGCCAGGAGCGCGAGGCTGGCCGGTTCGGGAACCGCGGTCACGCCGTTCAAGACCTGGAACTCGAGCACCTTGCGCTCGAGGTTCACGAACAACTGCCCGAAATATCCGTCGGGCAACACACCCAACTCGACGCCGTTGTCGATCAGGTTGCCGCCCCACGTGATCAGGTCGTAGGTGCCGACCTCCATCGTGCCGACGCCATCCACCTCCCAGTCGGTGATGTCGATGATGCCGTCGAGCGTCAGGTCGCCGGCCACATCGATCTTGTCGCTGATGTCGTCGAGGGCCGTCAGTTCGAACTCGTAGCGCGTCTCGGCGCCCATCGTGAGCCCACCCACTTCCGTGATGGCCGGGCTGTTGCCCGGGGCGAACACGCCGCTGCCCTCGATGATCACGTTCCACATCCGGCTGCCGTTGCCGCTCAACCGACCCTCGCGGACCACCAACTGCTGCGATCCCACGCCGCCGACGGCGGTCGTGTTGGAGAGCACGAGGTCGCCGGGGCCCATCTTCACGATGCCGCTCGTCGCCGTGACGAGGCCGGTGAGCATGGCCTTGGAGAACGAGCCCGTATGAATGATGCCGTCGCCCGCAAACGTGAGATCCGGCGCAATCGTCACGTAGCCCGAGGGCACCATCAACTCGCCAATCGTCCCGTCACCGATCGTGAGCGATGCCGTCGAGCCGGTCCGGTTGATGCTCGCCGTCGTCCGCACCGCCAGCGCGGTGCCACTCGCGGCGAGCGACGTCGGGCCGGTGAGGCTGACATAGTCCGCTGACGTCGATCCTGCGAACGACGTGCCGGTGGGCGTGGCCGCAACGAGCTCCTGCGTCCCGGCATTCCACGACAGGAAGTTGTTACTGCGGCAGTCAAACCCGCCTGGCACCAGGTTGGCCGCGCCCACCGTCGTGGGTGCCTGCGTCACGAAGACCTTCTCCGTGCCTTGGCTTCGGAAGATCTCCAGCGTCGGCCGCGTGCCGGCCTGAGGTGCGAGCGACTGGAGCGTGAGGGAGGGCTGGGCGGAGCCCGACGCGGTGACGGCTTCCATGAAGATCCGGGACCCCGCCGCGTACGAGAGCGTCCCGACCGCCTCGCTCACCGCCTGTGTGTTATGGCCGGACATCCGCACCGCGCCCGCGTTGATCGCGATCGGCGTCGTGTCGCCCCAGCGGTTCGCATTGACTCCGCTGGCGTTGTTGAGCCACAGTTCACCCCCCTTGGCGAACGTGACCTGCGACGAGATTCCAGTCGCGCTCGCGAAGGAGCCGGCGGTGCCCGTGGCAAGCAGGGCACCCTGCACGACGACCGGGCCGCTGCCAAAGGGTGCCGTCAGCGGCTGGTCCACGGCCAGGCAGAAGTCCTTCCTCACGGTGGTGCCGCCCGTGTAATCCTGGTTGGCCCGCAGGGTCAGCGAACTGCCCGCCGTGCCGAAGGCATCGCCCCTGACGGCGCCCACGACGACCGACGCGGAACCCGTGAGGACGTTCGGCTGCGTGATCGTGAACGACTTCGGGATCGCCATCGTCATGTTCATGCCGATGCTGGTGGGGGCGGAAACCGTCCCAAAGCGGTACACCCCATTGACGGCCGGCAGCGAGCCAAGGCTGTAGGTGTAGTCGGCGTAGTACGACGGGCCGATCAAGTTGTTGCCGCGGGCCATCGCCTGGACAACCGTGCCGGAGACACTGGTTCCGATGCCGATCATGCCGGCCGAACTTGGGTGGAATGTCGGCAGGCTCGTGGCGCTCGTGAACGTCGTATTGAGATCCACCTGGGCACCCGCCTTGACCAGGACCGTCCGCCCAGGGCCGCCGAGGCCGTTGACGTGCTGCAGCACGACCCGGCCCTTGTCCACCGTGGTCAGGCCGCCGAACGTGTTCTGGGCCACGCTCATCACGACCCCGGCGCCCTTGATGACAAGATCGTACGTGCCGGCGCCGGCCTCCCGCGTCAACTGGCCGAAGACACCCAACTCGCCGCCCCACGTGGCCCGCCGATTAGGCACATAAGAGCCGGCGAGCGTGATCGTGCCGCTTCCGGCCGAGGCGTAAGCGAGGTCGGTACGCACAGACGCGACCCCGGACATGCCGGCATTCTGCACGATCGCGCCGTCGACGAGCCGCACCGCCACGCCGGAGCCCGAGAGCGTCGTGGACTCGAGGCCGAGCATGCCGGCGATCGGGACGGCGGGGGCCGTCGCCGCGGTGAGCGCGAAGGTCCCCGCGGTCGCCAACTTCAGCGTGGCCCCCTGGCTCACGGTCACCCGCGACAGGTCAGGGGTGACGACGGTGCTCGGTGCCGTGCCCGACACGTTCAGCATGCCGGCCTGGACGGCGATGGTCTGCGTGCCACCAGCGAGCAGTGCGCTCCCGAGCCCCGCCAGCGACCGCACCTGGAGTTCGCCACCGCTGACGACGACGGCCCCGGAGAACCCGGGATTCGAACCCGAGATCACGATCCGGCCCGGCTGGATGTAGTAGCCGGCGGGCATGTTGGGCGGCAGCAACGGCTGCGTGGCCTCCACCCGGAGCGTGCCGGCCCCCTCCAGGCCGCCGTCGAGGATGTTCAAGTTCGCCATGCTCATCGGACTTGCGCTGCGAAGC
>JBJTHX010000064.1:0-2532 GCA_046094745.1 Planctomycetia bacterium | reverse complement strand
AGGATGTCGGCGGCCTCCGCCATCACCTCCTCGACCTTCTCGAAGAGCTGGATCTCGGGGGCGAACTGCGTCTCCCCCTCGGGCTCCTCGAGGAGCCGATCGACGAGATCGACGACCCGGTCGGCGAGCGCATCCTGACGGTCGGCGAGCGCGTCGGCCTGCGCGGCGAAGGCCGCGGCCTCGACCGCGGGCCTCGCCTGCTGGGCCACGCGGGTTTCCTCGCGAAGGTTGACCTCGTCGTCGAGGATCTTCATCGCCTCGAGCACCACCTCGGGGGGCAGGCTCTCCCGCGGCGGCCCGCTCCCCTGACCGCCCCCCTCGCAAGGCGGCGGCACGAGGTCGTCGGCCAGCCGGTCGAAGGTGTCGGACCAGAACTCCGCCTGCGCGATCGACATGCCCGCCTCCTTGATCACGTCGTCCGAGAGCTGCCGGAGGCTGCCGAGCGTGTCGAGGCCCTTCATCTCCTCGAGCACCGTCCGGAAGGCGGGCAACTGCCGGCGGTCGAAGTAGGCCTGCAGGTCGTCCATCAGGTTCGACACCTTCTCCACCTCGCGGACGTTGGTCGCCGAGACGTCCCCGATCGCCTTGTCGATTTTCTCCGGCTTCCGGTCGGGCTTGCCGAAGGCCTCCACCGACATCGCCGCCAGCCGCTCGGCGATCGTGCCCTGCTGCCGCGAGGCGAGCTTGAGCCGCTTGACGAACGTGCTGCCCTCGAGGTTCGCCATCACCTTGGCGAGGTCCTCCGCCACCTTGGCGAACTCCTCGAGGAGCTTCTGCTGGGCCGCGATCGCGTCGGCGAGCAGTTCGTCGGCCGGAGGCTCGTCGTCCGCGGGCGGCTCGTCGCCGCCGCCCGCCTCGGACGGCGGCGCGACGCCGGCCTGCGTCGTGGGCAGGCCGAACCGGCCCGGGGGGCTCTTGCCGCCGGCGGCCGGCGGCTTCGCGTTCGGGTCCTTGGGCTGCTGCGATGACTCCGTGTCGACGACCTGCGGCGTCGGCGCGGGCGGCGGCTCGCCCCCCTTGCCACCATCCCCGCCCTGCTTGCTCTGGTCCACGCCGGCCTTGGGCGCCTGCGGGCCGGACTTGCCACCCTCACCGGGCTTGCCTCCCTCTTTCGGCGCCTGCTCGACATGGTCCTCGCCGGACTCGTCCTTCGGCTGACTGCCATCCGCCGGCTGAGGAGCCGATGGATCCTGTGGCTTGCCGCTTCCCGCGTCTCCCGGCTTGCTCCCCTCGGCGGCCTGCGGTGCCTGGGTGCCGGACTGTCCCTCGCCCGGCTTGCCTTCTCCAGGCTTGCCCTCGCCGGGCTTGCCTTCGCCCGGCTGCGCGGCCTCGCCCGGCTGTGGCTCACCGGGCTTGCCCGGCTGGCCCGCGTTTTTCGCCAGCGTGTCCGCCCCCGGCTTGCCCGGCTGGGCCGACGCCATCTTCGCCCGCGCCGCCTGCCGGAGCAGCTCGGCCACGCTCGGCATCCGGTTCTCACCGATGTCGCCGAGCGTCTGCAAGTCATCCGCCAGCTTCTCGAGCGTCTGCGGCTCGAACTCCGGGTTCTTCGCCGCCTCCCGCACGAGCTTCTCGCCCTCGTCGAGCAGCCGCTCCATCCGCCGGGCCTGGGCGTCCTCGGCGGCGGCCTGCCGCTCGATCCGCTCCCGCGTCCCCTCCGCCGCCAACTGCTCCGCCGGCAGCGCGCGGATGTCGATGTTCTCCTTGAGCAGGCCCATCTCCCGGTCGCGGACCTCGCTGGCCTGGGCCCGCCAGCGGTTGAGCCGCTCGTTGACGACGAGGGCATGCTCGGCCCGGTCCACCACGTAGATCACCATCGCTGGCGAGTAGGACCTGCCCCGGCCGGGGAGGTAGTCCTCGGCGAAGGCCCGGAGCACCAGCGGCTGCGGCCGGATGCCCAGCGCGTCGGGGCAGAACGTCGCCGCGACCTCGACCGCCTCCTCGGTGGGACCGCCCTGCTTGAGCAGCCGGTCGCCCTTGTCGGCCGCCGCCCGCTCGTCCTCGGGCACGCCTTCCCACTCGATACCCACCCGCCGGATACCGTAGTCGTCGCCGACGGCGATCCGGAAGCGGAGCGTGTCGCTCGAGAGCAGGATGTCGCGGCTGGCGGGCATGTCGAGCACGGTCACGCTCGGCGGCTCGTCGTCCCGCGGCGCGACGAGCACCACCAGCGGCTTGGCACCCACGAGACCGTGGCTGTCCTGCCATTCGAACGAGACCTTCGCCTCCTCGCGGGCCGGCAGGCCGCCGGTCCGCACCGTCGCCCCCGCCGGGGCGACCGCCCGCCCGTCGACCGACGCCGAGGCGAGATCCCGGTTGGCCGTGACGGCGAGGTCGACCGTGCTGCCCTTCACCGGCGCGACGATGCCGCCGCGGACGTCCTGCCTGACGACCTCCGGCCGCTTGAGGTAGGCCGGCAGCGTCACCTCCGCGACCACCGTCTCGATCTCGGGCCGAAACATCGGCTTGAGGACGGTCCGCTGCCGGGCGTCGCCCGCCGCGAGCGCCAGCGGCGCCTCGACCAGCTGCGGTGGG
>JBJTHX010000063.1:0-4320 GCA_046094745.1 Planctomycetia bacterium | reverse complement strand
GCCCCGCGCGGCCGATCGTGCCTTCCTCGGGACTCGACGCGGTCGCGTACAGCCGCCGGGGAATCCGGCCGGCGAGGAAGGCCTGCCGGCCGGCGGCACAGGCGGCCCGCATGGCGTGGGCCATCCGCACCGGGTCGGCCGCGTGGGCGATCGCCGTGTTGAGCAGGACGCCGTCCACGCCAAGCTCCATGGCGGCGGCCACGTCGCTGGCGGTGCCCACGCCGGCATCGACGATGACCGGATAATCCGGGTCGTCCCCCTTGAGATACTCCAGGCAGATCCGCAGGTTGTTGGCGTTGAGGATGCCCTGGCCGGAGCCGATGGGGCTGCCGGCGGGCATCACGCTGGCGGCACCCAGGGCCTTGAGCCGCTTCGCGACCACGGGGTCGTCGCTCGTGTAGACGAGCACGGTGAACCCATCGGCGACCAGTCGCTCCGTCGCGGCGAGCGTGCCGACGGGATCCGGCAGGAGCGTCTGGGGGTCGCCGAGCACCTCGAGCTTCACCCACTCGGCCCCGGCGTTGCCCAGGTCGCGCAGGAGTTCGCGGCCGAGCCGGGCCACGCGGACGGCATCCTCGGCCGTGTAGCAGCCGGCGGTGTTCGGCAGGAGCGTGTAGCGGGACGCATCGAGGTGGTCGAGGATGTTCTCCCCGGCCGCGTTGACGAGCCGCTCCCGCCGGACGGCCACCGTCACGCAGTCGGTGCCCGAGGCCTCGAGGCAGCGGGCCATCTCCGCGGAGGTGCCGTACTTACCCGTGCCCACCACGAGGCGGCTCGCGAGCCCGACGCCACCCACGCGCAGCGGTCCATCGGCGCACGCCCCTGCGGACGAGGCATCCCCGCCCGACCGTCCCGTCAACTCCGCTTGCACCATCGTGATCCTGCTCCCGCCGCGGAACCTATCCACCGCCCACGAGCGTGACGATCTCCAGCCGATCGCCCTCTGCCAGCATACGGCTTGCCAGGGCGGCCCGCGGCACCACCGACTCGTTCACCTCCACCGCCAGGGGCCGGCCCGCGCAGCCGAGCGCCGCCACGACGTCGCCGGCGGAAGCGTTTGCCGCCACGCGATGCGGCTCGCCGTTGACGGCGACCACGATCGTCCGCGCCGTGCCGGCAGGCGCCAGCGTCCTCATGCGATCCTCCCGCCGCCGCGGTTCGTCACGGCGCCTTGTCGCCGCCGCCCCGCGGCTTGACGACGTCGAGCAGCACGAGCGGAGTCACCGGCCCGCCGGCGGCGCTGGCGGCCGCCGCCGTCCAGGGCACGCCATAGGCCGCGGTCACGCCCGTGGACACGTCGGTGACGTAGAGCACCGACTGCCCGAGCTTGTTGGACTGCGGCCCCATGAGGTTCACGACACCCGGCACGAGGAGAAACTTCGGGTTCTTGACCTTGCCGGCCTTGAAGCCCAGGTCCTTCAGCACGTTGTAGCGGTAGCCGACCGTGAACTTCGCCGTGTTTTGATTGAGCACGCCGCCGGAGATGTCGCCGGTCTCGAAGTCGAGCATGAAAAGGCCTTCCATGCCGTCGCCCACCGGGGCGGTGCAGACGGCGAACGAATCCTCCACTGCGGCAGCAGCCGCCAGCGCCCGCCGCGGCTGCCACCAGCCAGCGGAAGTCAGGCTGCCGCCGACCACCGCCGCCGCCAAAGCGACCACCCCGAGGGCGAGGAACTGGGTCCGGGCCGAACCGGCCGGGGCTTGCATGGCAACGGTCATCGGAATGCTCCTGGAACGGTTTCTGGTCACGGTGCAGCGATCGTGATCACGATTTGGGGGCGGCAGGCGGAGCCGGCTGGGCCGGGGCGGGCGGCGGCGCGGCATCCGCCGGCTTGGGCGCATCAGGCTTCGGCGCATCGGGCTTCGGCGCATCGGGCTTGTCGGCCTCCGGCTTCGCCGGCTCGGCCGGCGGGGGTGGCGGCGGTGGTGGCGGTGGTGGCGGCAAAAGCTTCGGTGCGGGCACAGGCACGACCTTGCCGCCGGCGTGCGTGCCGACGAACAGCGTCTTGGCGTCGGGCGCGAAGGCGACGCTCCAGACGCTCGACTTCATCTGTTCGGGCCCCTCCTGCTCGCCCTTGGCATTCACGTCCCAGAGCTTCACCGCCCCGTCGAGGCTGCCGCTCGCCAGCCGCGTGCCGTCGCCGGAGAACGACAGGCTCGTGACCCAATCCTTGTGGCCGGAAAGCGTGGCGAACTCCTTCGCGTCGGATGCATTCCACAACCGGATCGTGCGGTCGGCACCCGCCGTCGCCAGCCGCGACCCGTCGGGTGAATACACCACGGCCCAGAGACTGTCGCCGTGCCCCTCGAGTTTGCCCTTCTCGGCGCCGCTCGCCGGGTCCCACAGCTTCACGAGCTTGTCACTGCCGCCGGTGACGAGCGTGCCACCGCCGGGCGCGAAGGCGACGCAGGTGGCCGAGCCCGCATGCGCCGCGACCGCCTTGACCTCGCTGCCGTTGGTGGTGTCCCACAGAACGACGGCGCCATCCTCGCCGGCGGACGCCAGCCGCGTACCGTCGGGCGAGAAGGCGAGCGACCGCACCCAGCCCTTGTGCTTCTTGAGGTCGTGCTTGAGCGTGCGGGCGGGCAGGTCCCAGAGCTTCACGATCCCGTCGTAGCCCGCCGTGGCCGCGAGCTTGCCGTCGGCCGAGACGCGAACCGCCCACACGGCCGTGCCGTGGCCGGCGAGGTCGCCGGCGCGGCTGCCGTCGGCGGCTTTCCACACCACCACGTCGCCGGGCCTGTAGAGCAGGCTCTCGCCGCCGGCGGTCACGAGTTCGCCGCCATCCCGCGTGAAGTCGGCGGCGATCACCCAGCGCTTGAACTCGCCAAGGTTCGCGGCCGGTGCCGGCGCGGCCGGCGGCGCCGGGGGCGGATCGGCGGCTTGGGTCGTCAGGACACCCAGGCAGGTCAGCAGCACTCCGAGCCCTGCGGCCGCTCCGCCACCAGCCGTCTTCGATACGCCTTGCATGATGAACGTCTCCGTGAGCCTCGCATTGCCGGCGCCGCCATCGCGGGCGTGGCCCGGTGCGGGAAGCCGTCAGTATAGTTGTCCGGTTTCCCACGGTTTCAACCGGAGGCCCACCCATGGCCGCCACGCGCCGCCCGGCTTCCCAGCCCGCCGCCGCCGCGGCCGGCCGGCGGGCGGTGCTCGTCGCCAGCGGCGACCTCCGCGAGGAGGCCAATCGCGTCTGTTGGCCGGCCCAGAAGGCCATGGAGGCCGACCTGGCCGCCGCCTTCGCCCGCACCGGCTGGCGGCTCGACCGCGGTCATGCGGTCTCACGGTCCCGTGGCCACGGGTTCCTGGCCAGCGCCCGCGAGGGACTCGACGCGTTCGCGGCGGTCGATCCCGAGGCGCCGCTGGTCGTGGCGGAAGCGGTCTGGCAGTACTCGAGCCACGTGCTGCCGGGCCTGACCACGCACCGCGGGCCGATCCTCACCGCCGCGAACTGGTCGGGCCGGTGGCCGGGCCTCGTCGGCATGCTCAACCTCAACGGGTCGCTGACGAAGGCGGGCGTGCCCTACGCGACGCTCTGGGCCGACGACTTCGCAAGCCCGAGTTTCGACCGCCATCTGCGTGCCTGGCTCGACCGCCGGGCCGTGCACCACGACACGGGCCACGTCGTGCCGCTGGAGACCGTCCGGGTTCCCGCCCGCCTGGCCCGTCTCGGCGAGTCGATCGCCGCCGAACTCGTCCGCTCGAAGGCCCTGATGGGCGTCTTCGACGAGGGCTGCATGGGCATGTTCAATGCCATCCTTCCCGACCGGCTGCTGCACGCCACCGGCGTGTTCAAGGAGCGGCTCAGCCAGTCGGCGCTCTACCACGAGACGATGCAGGTCACGAAGGCCGAGGCCCGCGATGTCCTCCGCTGGCTGGAACGGGCCGGCATGCGGTTCCGTTTGGGGAGGCACGAGGCGACGGACCTCACGCGGCGGCAGGTGCTCCTCCAGTGCCGGATGTACGTCGCCGCCCTGCGGATCGCCGACCGCTCTGGCTGCGACCTGATCGGCATCCAGTACCAGCAGGGGCTCAAGGATCTGCTGCCCGCGAGCGACCTGGTCGAGGGCATGCTCAACGACTCGCGGAGGCCGCCGGTGCCAGCCGCGGGGTCGGCCCGAATCCTTTTCAAGGGCCGGCCGCTCGTGCACTTCAACGAGGTGGACGAAGCCGCCGGGCTCGACGGGCTGATCACGCAGCGGGTCCATGCGGCCCTCGGCGAGCCGGTGGAGAACACGCTGCACGACGTCCGCTGGGGCGACTGGGACCGATCCGGCTCGACCGACCAGTGGGTCTGGGTGTTCCAGATCTCCGGGGCCGCC
>JBJTHX010000062.1:0-8554 GCA_046094745.1 Planctomycetia bacterium | reverse complement strand
AGGCAGGCCCGTTCGGCCCGGACGGCCCGATGGGCCGCCGCATCATCGAGCGGCCCGAGCGCCCGCCGCAGCCGGGCGTCGCCGGCCCGGATCTCCACGGCCAGCGCGCCCTGGCCGACCGCCGGCCAGAACGCCGGCGGTTCGAGCACCGTGCTCACCCGGGCCGCCAGACCGAGCCGGTGCAGTCCCGCCCCGGCGAGGATCAGGCAGTCGTAGCCGCCCGCGTCGAGCTTCTTCAGCCGCGTGTCCACGTTGCCGCGGACGGGCTGGACCGAAAGGTCCGGCCGCGAAGCGAGCACCTGCACGACCCGCCGGATGCTCGACGTGCCCACGACGGCGCCGGGCGGCAGGGTCTCCAGCGTCACTCCAGGTGCCCCGACCAGTACGTCGAAGGGTATCGCCCGCTCGGGCACGCAGGCGATCTCGAGGCCATCGGGAACGGTCGTCGGCAGGTCCTTGAGGCTGTGGACGGCCGCGTCGATCCGTCCGTCGAGCAGCGCCCGCTCGAGTTCGCGAACGAACACGCCGTCACCAGCGCCACCCGCCTCGTGCACGAGGCCCGCGATCGGTACGTCGGTCCGCACGTCACCCGTCGTCGTGATCGTCTCCACCACGACGTCATGCCCCAGGCTGCGGAGCCGGGCGACGAGCCATTCGGTCTGCACGCGGGCCAAGGCGCTCGCCCGCGTGCCGATTCGGAGCGTCGCGACCTCAGCCATCATCATCCCTCGTGTCCGCGGTTCGTTCGGCCCGCGCTGCCACCGCGGCATGCACTGCGGTGGCGCCGGCCGCCACCAGTGCCCGGCGGCACTCCGCCAGCGTACCACCCGTGGTGACGACGTCGTCCACGAGCAGGATCCGCAGGCCCGCCACCGATCGACGCGCCCGGAAAGCGCCGCGCACGTTGGCTCCGCGGTCCTCGAAGGGCAGTTCGTTCTGCATGCGGGTGGCCCGGACGCGGCGCAGCAGCCGGCGGCACCGCAGACCGAGGTCGGCGGCCACCTGCCGGCCGATTTCCTCGGCGGCGCTCGTGCCCCGCAGGGCGCGGCGTCCCCAGTGCATGGGAACCGGAACGACGGCCGCACATTGCCAGGCGGTGAGGGTCACGCGGTGCCGTTGAACGAGCAGCCTGCCGAGGGCCGCCGCCACCGGTTCGGCACCCGGCCGCTTCGCCCGCAGCACCGCCTGGCGAAGATCGTCGCCGTAGCCGCCGAGGACGACGAGACCGTCGCACGGTGGCGGCCCGCGTCGACAGTGCTCGCATGTGCCCCCGGGGCAACTGCCGGCGCAGCGCGGGCATCGCGTCGCGTCCTCGACGATGCCCCGCGCGCATGCCGGGCAGATGAAGACTCCGGCCGGTGGGACATCGCGATCGGGCGGCGGGTCCCCGCCGCACAGGCCACACCGCGGCGGGCACAGCAGATCGAGCCCGCGGCCCGCCCAACCAGCCGCCCTCTGTCGCACTCGCTCCAACCAGGCCATCGGGGATTCCGCGGGCACCAGCCCGGATTGACGCTCGCGGCCCGGATTTCTACGCTCCGCGGCCCGACGCCGACCCCTCATGGTGCGGCATCCCCCGATCCCGTCAAGCGCCCATGCTCATCGACCGCTACATCACGCGGGCCCAGCTCAACGCGTTCGTGATCGTGTTCGTGAGCCTCGCCGGCCTGTACTTCGTGTTCGATGCGTTCACGAACATGGACGAGTTCAGTGCCCATGCCCAGAAGGCGGGCGGCCTGGCCCGGGTGCTGGCATTCTATTACGGCTATCGGCTGATCTGGTTCTTCGACGCCACGAGCCCGGTGATCTCGCTGGCCAGCGCCATGTTCGCGCTCTCCTGGCTGGAACGGCACAACGAGCTCACCGCGCTGCTGGCGGCCGGCGTCACCCGCTGGCGAATCGCCCGCCCGACGATCGTGTTCGCGGCGACCATCGCGGTGGCGGCAGCCGCGAGCCGCGAACTGGTGATCCCGCAGGTCCGGCACGCCTTCGCCCGCAACGCCCAGGATCTGGCCGGGGACCAGCCCCTTCCCTTCGAGGCCCGCTACGACCACCGCACCGAGATCCTCTTCCGCGGCCGCACGGCCCAGGCGGCGACGATGCGGATCCAGTCGCCGAGCCTGCTGATGCCGCCACAACTCGGCGACTACGGCCCGCAGATCGACGCGGCCGAGGCGGCCTGGAGGCCGGCGACCGCCGAGCAGCCGGCCGGCTATCTGCTGTCGGGCGTCGTCGAGCCAGCCGACATCGACGACCTGGCGCCGCTGGAGTCCGGCGGACGGCCGGTGGTGATGACTCGGTCGGCGGCGGCCTGGCTCGAGCCGAGGCAATGCTTCGTGGCGAGCGAGGTGACGTTCGAGCAACTGATCGGCTCCACCAACTGGAGCCAGTATTCCTCCACTGGCGAACTCGTGCGGGCGATTGCCAACCCCAGCCTCGGGGTGGCCGCCGACATCCCGCTGCGGGTGCACGCCCGGGTGACGGCCCCGTTCCTCGACATGGCCCTCGTGATGCTCGGCCTCCCGCTGGTCGTGGGCCCCGCCCGGCGTGGCGTGTTCGTGGCGGTCGGGCTCTGCGTGCTGATGACGGTCATCTACTTCCTGGTCGTGCTCGGCATGCATTCGCTCGCCGGCGCCGACATCGTCAGTCCCTCGATGGGAGCATGGCTGCCGCTGTTGTTCCTGGCGCCGCTGGCTGCCTGGCGGGCGCAGCCGATGTGGCAGTGAGCCGGCGGCTCACGGCTCCAGGAGGCGGACCGACCGGGCCGTCAGGGCGGCCGTGGCGGGCAAAGGCAGCCGGCTCGCGGCGTCGCTCGGCACGCGGAAGGCGAGGATCACGCTGGCCTTCTGCGTCGGATCGGCCGACAGCCAGACCTCGGTCCTGCCCGGCATCCGCTTGTCGGCAGTAAGGCCGGCCTTTTCGACCTCGAAGGTCTGGTCGCCCTCGAGTTCGAGCACATCCCACTTGCGGACGCCGCCCGCCAGGTCCACGACCTCCCGCCCCTTCTGCCACGCGGCTTTCGTGAACTCCTCGTCCCGCCGGACCTGGCGAAGGATCGTCTCGGCGACCTCGTCCTTGCGACGCTCCCCGGCCGGCACCAGGCCGACCGTAAGCACGATCGGAAATCGGCCTTCGGGCGCCTCGACGAGCGTCTCGTAGGCGGCGAGGAAACCGGGAAACTCGCGGATGAACGGCGGCGCGGAGCGATTCGGCGGCTCCTTGCCGTCGAGCTGGTTGACGAGCGCGGCGGGAAGCCGCAGGTTCAGTCGCCCATCGGCCAGGGTCACCGGCTCGGCCCGCAATGGGGCAAACTCGGCGGCGATCCGGTACTCGGCGAGCCGCTTCGCATAGGCGGCATCGTAGGCCGACGACGAACAGCCGCAGACGGCTCCGCACACGACCGCGAGAATCACCAACCGCATCGGCAAGCCTCCTGATCGGGCGGCCGCCCCGCGGAACCTGCCGGCGGCCTGGGTGACGATTGTGCGGAATTTGGCGGATGGTCAACGACGCCGCACGAACACCGCGATTCCCCCGAAACCCCCACGCGACAAGGCCTTCGGCACCCTCCTTTCTTTGCCAGACCTTTTTTCTCCACCCTGCCCCCCCGGACTGCCGATCACTCTTCTACGCGGACGGGAGTTCGCGGCAGCGGGCGGAAGCCCGCGTCACCAGGAAGGCAAGGAGTGCCGCCATGCGGATCAACACCACCAGATTTGGAAGGATCGACATCGAGTCGGGCGACGTGCTGCATTTCGCCAGCGGTCTGCCGGGCCTCGAGGACTGCCGCGAGTGGGCCCTGCTGGCCGACGCGGGCAACGACACCCTTGGCTGGCTGCAGAGCACGAATCACGGCGACGTCGCCCTGGCGGTCGTGAGCCCGCGCCGCTTCGTGCCCGACTACCAGGTGCGGATTCCACGCAGCGAACTGACCCCGCTGGCGATCGCCGACATCCGCCAGGCCCAGATCGTGGTGGTGGTTGGCACCAACGGCAAAACCCTCACGCTCAATCTGAAGGCGCCGATCGTCATCAACCTCGAAACCCGCACGGGCCGTCAGGTCGTTGCGAGCGGCGACCTCCCTCTGCAATACGAACTTTCCCAGGAACGTCCGCCGCTCAAACAGAGCGCATAATCACCAGTGGCCGGCATGCGGAAGTTCGCTTCCGCGATGCATGGACAGGAAGGATCCAGCGATGCTCGTGCTCTCCAGACAACGTGACGAAAGTATCATGATCGGCGACAATATCGTCGTTACGATCGTGGACATCCGGGGAGACAAGGTCCGCCTGGGCATCAACGCACCCGCGGAGATTCCGGTGCACCGCCAGGAGGTGTACGAGGCGATCCAGCGGGAAAACCAGCGGGCCGCGCGGCTGGAGCCGGGCGACACGCAGGACATCGGCAAGTTCGCCAACCGCGGACCCGGCGGACAGAGCCGCCCCGGCGACGCTCCCCGGCCCCGCTGAGGCGGCGTGTGGTCAGGGGCTGAAGTAGGCCGGGTGGTTCCCCGGCTTCCACTTGATGTTGCAGCCCAGGCTCGGAATCTGGGCCGCGACCGGCGGCCGGCCGGCGAGCAGGGCCTCGAGCGAGCCGCGCAGGTCGGCACCCGTCACCGGCACGTCGCCGCCCGGGCGGCTCGGGTCGAGCTGGCCGCGGTAGACGAGCCTCCGCCCGGCGTCGAACACGTAGAAGTCAGGCGTGCAGGCGGCGTGGTAGGCCTTCGCCACCTCCTGCGTCTCGTCATACAGGTAGGGGAACGGGTAGCCCCGCTCCTCCGCCTCGTGGACCATCTGCTCGGGCGAGTCGGCCGGATGGGTCGAAACGTCGTTGGAGCTGATGGCGGCGAAGCCGATGCCGCGGGGCAGGTACTCGTGGCCCAGCCGGGCCAGTTCGTCGGCGACGTGCTTCACGAACGGGCAGTGGTTGCAGATGAACATCACGGCCGTGCCCCGGGGCCCGGCCGCGGCGGCGTAATCCACCATTCGGCCGTCCACGTTCGGCAGGTCGAAATCGGGGGCGACGGTGCCCAGCGGCAGCATCGTCGAGGGAGTGCGGACCATGGAGGATGCTCCTGGGTGTGGAGTGACCGCGACTATCCTACCCGCCGCGCGGCTCGGGGGAAGCGTCACGGGGTTCGGGGCACCCCCTCACGGATGCAACGTTCGACCGCAGCATCAAGATGGCGTAACCCATCAGGCCCAGGCAGATGAGGTGGAAGAGATTGAGCGACCCCAGCACCGGGGCGTAGGGCTTGAGGAACTCCCAGCAGAACCGCTGCACCGCGTACCAGAGCACCATCAGGTAGAAGCCGTTCTTCATGAAGAACGCGTTGCGGCGGGCGAGCATCGCGAGCGTGTAGACGAGAAACGCGGCCATCGCCGCCGACTCGTAGAGCTGCACGGGATGGCGAGGCACGTGGTCGCCGTAATCGTGCCCCCAGGCGACCGCGGTGGGGCTGCCGTGGGTGTGATCGGTGAGCCCCGAGAAAAAACAGCCCCAGCGGCCGATGACGACGCTCGTGGCGAAGGCGGGCACGAAGATCAGGCCGGTCGAGCCCGTGATGCCGCGGGCCCGCTTGAAGAGTTCGATCGCGGCGATCGCCCCGGCCAGTGCACCCACGATGCTCCGGGCCACGCCCGGCTCGCCCGAAAGCCACAGGTTCGCCGTGCCGGCCGCATAGCCGCCGAGGGCGGCGCCGGCCACGAGGACGACCGCGTAGCCGACGCCCGACTGCTCGATCCGCGCCGCGGCATCCTTGAGCCGCCAGAAGAAGCAGCCCACGGTCATGGCCGCGGCCGCGAGGGCCGCTGCGACGTCGAACCAGGCGTGGACGTTCACGAACCGGGGGCGTTCCCGTCACGGTTTCGGGGTCGGGCGGGGCCACGGAGGAGCAGGAAGGCGGCGCGCAGAAGGAACACGGCCAGCGAGACGCTCACGAGGATCAGCGGCAGAACGCCCGGGTTGGGCAGGCCATTCCAGATCTCCGCGGCCGCCAGCCCGATCGCACACCCGCCGAAGGCGAGGCCGAACAGGGCCACGAACGTCCCGAGAATGACCGCGAGAATTCTCATGGCTTCTCCGCTTCGCACGACCTCATGGGCCGCAATCCACCGCGGGCGTTCGTGCCTGCTCGAGTGACCGCCGCATCCGCTCCCGGGCGGCCGCGTCGCGGTAGAACAGGTTGTGGGTCTCGAACGGGATGATCTTCTCCTCCGGCGTCACGAAGTGGATGCACGACCGCTTCACGCGGCCCACGCAGAAGTTGTGGGCGTCCATGAACTCCACGATCACCACCCGAAACGTGTCCTCGTAGCCGAGGCCCGCGGGCAAGGGCACCTCGGGCAGGCAGCAGAGGAGTTCGGCGAGCTTCTTCTGATTGTTGCATTCGGCGGTCGAGAGCGAGAAGAACTCGAGCACCTGGCGGTGGAGGTCGGGGTACTTCTCGAACGTGATCGCGTTGGGCAGCGCCTCGACGAGCAGTTCGCGGGGGAAGAACGACGTCACGGGGGCGATCTTCGTCCCCGTCCGCAGGGCGTAGCCGATGGCGATGCTCTCGGGGTTGCAGGGAAGCGGGATGATGTCGCCGGGGCCGAATGGGCCGCCGGAATCGACGATCCGCCGCCTGATGGCCGACAGCGGAAAACGATCCTGGGACGCATCAAACCCCTCGTTGCGGCCGGCGTCCTGGATCGGCTGGAGGACGACGCCGCGGACGCACCGCCACTGGAGGGAGTGGTCGATGAGCGCCGGGATCTCGTCGTCATTCACCCCCTGCTTCACGACGACGACCAGCGTGGTCGAGATGCCGGCCCGCTCCAGGGCCTCGAGGGCCGCACGGCGGATCCGTGTCAGGTCGGCGCCGCGGAGGTTCACATGGGCCTCCGGTCGCAGGGAGTCGAACTGCAGGTAAACCTCGAAGCCGGGCCGCAGGTCCGCGAGCCGCCGCACGAACTCCGGATCCTCGGCGATGCGGATGCCGTTGGTGTTGAGCATCACGTGGCGGATCGGCCGCCGCTTGGCGGCGGCGAGGATATCCATGATCTGGGGGTGGATCGTCGGCTCCCCGCCGGAGAGCTGCAGCAGGTCGGGCTCCCCCTCGCTCCGCACGAGGGCGTCCATCATCCGCTCGATCTCCGCCAGCGGCCGGTGGAGCGACCGCCGTGGCGAGGAGTCGGAGAAGCAGACCGGGCAGGCGAGGTTGCAGGCCTCGTTGACGTCGATGAGGGCGAGGCAGGAGTGCTGCTCGTGGTCCGGGCAGAGGCCGCAGTCGTAGGGGCAGCCCCGCTCGGTGCGGGTCTGGAGGACGAGCGGCCGGTCGCCGGGCTTGAGGTAGTCGTGGCACAGCCGCCAGTAGGCGGCGTCGGTCGAGACGAGCACCTTCCGCGGGCCGTGGGTGCGGCACCGCTTGTGGTAGTAGACCCGGTCGTCCTCGATGGCGATCTTCGCCGGCACGAGCCCCAGGCATTCGTCGCACAGCGACGTGGTCTGCCCGTAGAAAACGTAGGGCGCCTGCCTCCGTGCGGTCGCGGTCATGCAACCTCCGTCGCCATCGTACGCGATCGATCGCCGGCCCGGTCAGCAGCCGAAGACCCGGCGGGCATTGGCGGTCGTGGCGGCCGCGAACTGCTCGAACGGCTCGCCGCGGGCCAGCGCCAGACACCGGGCCGTGTGGACCACGTTCGCCGGCTCGTTGCGCTTGCCGCGGAGCGGCTCCGGCGACAGAAACGGGCTGTCGGTCTCCACGAGCAACCGCTCGAGCGGCACGCCCTTCGCCACCTCGCGCAGGGCCGCCGACGAGCGGAACGTCACCATCCCGGCGAACCCGAGGTGGCAGCCGAGGTCGAGAGCCTCGGCCGCCTCGGCCGCGGTGCCCGTGAACGCATGCAGGACGGGCCGCAGCGGCCCGCGGGCCACCGCCTCGCGCAGCATGTCGAGCACGTCGCGGATGCTCTCCCGCGTGTGGATCACGACCGGCAGCCCGAGCCGCTGGGCCAGCCGCAGGTGCCGGTCGAACGAGTCCCGCTGCATCTCCGCGGGTGCCGTCGTCCGGTACCAGTCGAGGCCCGTCTCGCCGATCGCCGCCACGCGGCCCGACTCGGCCAGCCGCACGATCCGGTCCCATTCGTCCGGCTCGGCCTCCGCCACGTCGTTCGGGTGGAGGCCCGCCGCCGCCACGACGCCCGGCTCGCGGGCCGCGAGTGCCGCCGCCGCCTCGCTGTCGGCCGCCCGGGTGCCGATCACGGTCATGCCGGTCACGCCCGCCGCCCGGGCCCGGGCGAGCACGTCGGGCAGCTCGGCGCCGAACCGCATCGGGTCGAGGTGGCAGTGACTGTCGAAGAGGGAGGGCGTGTTCATGTGCCGCGGTGTATCGCCCGAAGCGTCTACACAATACGCCCCCGGCGTACGCCGGGGGACTCCGGGTCATCAACCTGTCCGCACACCATACGAAGCGGGGTGGCCCCAGAAAATCGCGGACACCCCGACGGCATGGATGACGGGGTGCCCTTCCATCCCGGAGTCCCCGGGCTTCCGCCCGGGGCTTCTTGCCATT
>JBJTHX010000061.1:0-4513 GCA_046094745.1 Planctomycetia bacterium | reverse complement strand
CCCGTCGCCGCGACGATCCCGAGCTTGAAGTTCTCCGTGGCCCGGATGAGCCCCGACTGGTAGGCGAGCAGCAAGCCGGCCCGCGTGGCCGGCCGGCTCGCGGAGGAGCTTCGCGCCGAGGCGGCCGAACCCGCGACCGTGCCCTACACCGCCCTCGACGGCTACGATCTCGTCGGGTTCGGCTCGGGCGTCTCCTACGGCCGGTTCCACGCCGCGCTCCAGGAGTGGCTCCGCGGGCTGCCCGACGCGGCGGTCGCCCGCCAGCCGGCCTTCGTCTTCTCGACCTCCGGGCTTTCGTGCCTGTGGCGGCTGTGGCACCGGCCGTTCACCCGGGAACTGGCCCGCCGGGGCTTCCGCGTGTGCGGCGAGTTCCACTGCCGCGGCTTCGACAGCTGGGGCCCGCTGTGGTTCGCCGGGGGCATCAACCGCCGGCACCCCGACGACCGCGACCTCGACCGGGCCGCCGCGTTCGCCCGGCGGATCGCGGCGGGCGCCTGATGCGGCACCGCTCCGCCGGTCGCCGTGGACGCGGGCCCCGGGGCGGCGGAGAATGTGGCCGGCAGTCCGCCGCACCCCGGTGCAGGAGAGGGTCGCATGGAAACCGAGGATCAGCCCGCCGACGCGGCCGTCGTCGGCGTGCGGCCGCAGCATGCCCGGCGCACGTTCCTCCAGCGGTCGGCCGTGGCTGCCGCCGGCACCGTGGCCGCCGGCGGGGCCGCCGCCGCCGAGGGCAAACGGATCCGGCTGGCGATGGTCGGCACCGGCCACCGCGGGATCCACGCCTGGGGCGGCCCGGTCCTGCGGGACTACGCCGACCTCGTGGAGTTCGTCGGGCTGTGCGACGTGAACCCGGCCCGGGCGGAAGTGGCCCGTGAACTGATCGGCACCCGGGCTCCGGCCTTCACCGACTTCGAGCGGATGGTGCGCGAGACGCGGCCGGACACCGTGATCGTGACCACGATCGACGGCACGCATGCCGACTACGTCTGCCGGGCCATGAGGCTCGGCTGCGACGTGATCTGCGAGAAGCCGCTGTGCACCGAGGCGGCACAGGCCCAGGCCAGCGTCGATGTGCAGCGGGCGACGGGCCGGCGGCTGACCGTGACGTTGAACGCCCGGCACGGGGGCGCCGCCGTGAAGGTGAAGGAACTGCTGCTGGCCGGCGAGATCGGCGAGATCCTGCAGATCAACTTCGACGAGGTCCTCGACCGGCGGCATGGGGCCGACTACTTCCGCCGGTGGCACGCCTTCAGCCGCAACTCCGGCACGCTCCTCTGCCAGAAGGGCGTGCACCAGTTCGACCAGCTCAACTGGTGGCTCGGCTCCGATCCGGTGGAGGTGATGGCCTACGGCCGGCTCGCCATCTACGGGCGGAACGGCCCGTTCCGGCACTCCCATTGCCGCCCCTGCCCGTTCAAGGAGAAGTGCGAGTTCCACTTCGACATCACGAAGGACGCGGCGGCGATGCGGCTGTACGTGGCCTGCGAGGGCGAGGACGGCTACCTCCGCGACGCCTGCGTCTACCGCGACGGGATCGACGTGCCCGACACCATGACGCTGCAGATCCGCTACGCGGCGGGACAACTGGTCTGCTACGCGCTCCACGCGGCCGCCCCCTACGAGGGCCGGTTCGTCGTCTTCAACGGCACCCGGGGCCGGATCGAGGTGCGGGAGTACGACCGCCAGCCCTGGGAGGTGCCGGCGGCGGCCGAGATCCGGGTCACGACGGCGGGCGGGGCGACGCGTTCGATCCCGGTGCAGGCCCGGGGGGCCGGGCACGGCGGCGCCGACACGCGGCTCCGCGACGCCATTTTCCACCCGGCGGCCGACCCGCTCGGCCAGCGGGCCGGCCTGCAGGAGGGGCTCCTGAGCGCGCTCGTCGGGATCGCCGGCCGGACCTCGATCGCCGAGAGGCGGCCGGTCCGGATCGCGGACCTCGTCCGGATGGGCTGAGGGCGGCCGGCCGGTTCGCCGGCCGTTCCCTATGACACACGCCGGCCGCCGCCGGCTGGGCGGCGGCGGGCTCTCCATTTATAATGGAGGCGGAAGGTACATCCGGCTCGAACCGGGCGGCCCATGCGGCAGCCCGACCCAACCTCGCGAAAGCAAAGGTGGTGACCCGGACCGGCGACGGTCCGGGAGGATGTGCGCCTGCGGCCGACCCCTCGGGGGCGGCCGGGGGCGAAGCTTTCGAGGATTCCCGCGGCCGCCGGCCCCGGGCATCCGCCGAGGCGCCTTCCTTTCTTCACGCAGGAAAGGAAGCAGGTCATGACCATCGGATTTCCCTCGATCCGCGTCGACGACGCCAACCCCCTCCACCACCTGTGGTGCAACAACGGCACCTGGTGGGTGCACTACACGCTGCACTTCGACCACCGCAAGCGGCGGATCCGTCGCTCGCTCGGCACGGCGGTGCTCGCCGAGGCCGTGCGGCGGCGTGACGCCATCCTCGCGCGGCTGGCCGCCGAAGGGGAGCCGGTGCCCGAGCGGGAATGGCGGCGGGCCGGGCCGCCGACCCGCACGGCGATGCCGCTTCAGTTGGCCGGCACGAGCGCCGCCAGGACGTCGGCCAGCGGCACCGTGGCGAAGGTCGTGGCGTAGTCGCTCATCGAGTAGGGGATGATCAGCCGCCCGTCGTGGAGGACGGCCCCGCAGGTGTAGACCACGTTGGGCACGGAGCCCGCCCGCTCGTTCTCGTTGGGCGCCAGCAGCGGCTGCGGCAGACGTCCGAGCACCCACGCCGGGTCGGCGAGGTCGAGGAGCACCGCGCCGATCGAGTACTTCCGCATCGGGCCGACCCCGTGGGTGAGCACGAGCCAGCCCCGGGGCGTCTCGATGGGCGGCCCGCAGTTGCCGATCTGCACGAACTCCCAGGGCTGGGTCGGCCGGAGCACGAGCCGCTTCGCGTACCAGAAGTGGAGCATGTCGGACTCCATCAGGAAGATGTTCTCGCCGTCCTGGCGGGAGAGCATCGCGAAGGCGCCGTTGATCCGCCGCGGGAACAGGGCCATGCCCTTGTTGGCGATCACCGGGCCGTTGAGCGTGCTCACGCGGAAGCGGACGAAGTCGTCGGTCTCGAGGATCTGCGGCAGCGTGACGCTCCCGTCGAAGGCGGTGTAGGTGGCGAAGTAGTGGACGGCGCCGTCGTCGTCGACGAACCGCACGAAGCGGGCGTCCTCGATGCCGTTGGTCTCCGCCGGCGAGTAGGGGAAGATCACCCGCTCCGAGACGTCGGAGGCGGGGTCGCACTCGATCTCGTAGTTGGCCCGGGCGAGGGCGAGGATCGCCGCGGCCAGGGGCTCCAGTTCGTGCCGCCGCCGCCGCTGCTCGCGGCCGGCGCGGGCGAGGGCGGACTCGAGGTCGCCGAGCGTGAAGCGGTCGGCGAGGCCCGCCAGCGAGAGGTCGACCAGGCCGTCGACCACGCCGAGTTCCGCGAGCTTCCGCAGGAACAGGGGCTTGTGGTACGTGGCGGTGGCGACGACCCGCGGGGCGGTCACGAAGCCGGTCGGCGCGGCAAGGGCCACGCGGCCCGCGCCGTCGACCGTGCCCGTGCGGAAGCCGACGCTCGACACGTGTCCCTCGCCGATCGCCCGCAGGCTCATGAGGAATCGCCACACGCCGGGGGGCAGGCCGGACTGGTCGGGGTGCCAGACGACCGACGGGTTGAAGAGGGCCGCGCTTTCGAGGGCGTATTCCTGCGTGAAGTAGGAGCCGATCACGAGCCGCCGGGCCTCGGAGAGCGGCCGGTCGGTGAGCACGTGGTGGCGGACCGCCTCGAACCGCTCCTGGAAGAACTGCACGAGCCGCTGGTGGCGGCTGTGAAACTCCGCGAGCACGCCGGCCAGCAGGCCCTCGACCGCCTCCTCGCCGAGTTCCATCACCCGGCCGACGATCTTCATGGCCCGCTGGGGGCTGGGCGGCTCGAAGGGGCGGTAGAGCACCCGTGCGTTGTTCGGCCGCAGCAGGATGCCGGTCCGCTCGACGAGCATCAGCCGCCTTCGATGCCGGCGGCACGGCGGCCCGGGCGGCCGCGGCCCGCCGCCGGCGTGGCCGGGTCGAGCGACCGCATCTCCACCAGCGCCGTCAGGTAGGCGAGCGTCGACTCCGCCCCCATGTTGTCGTTGGTGCGGTCCTCGAGCAGGCCGTCGCGGCAGCCGCCGGTCCGCGGGTCGCACAGCGCCAGGCCGAGGACGTTGTAGCCGGCGAACCAGTCGAAGGCCGTCCAGGCCGCGTCGACCCAGGCGGCGTCGCCGGTGGCGCGGAAGGCCTCGATGCTGGCCGCGACCATGCCGTGGGCCTCGAGCGGCTGCTGGTCGAACGTGGCGGCCGGGCCGCCGCGCCGCGCGAAGCCGCGGCTGCCGACCGGCTGGAACCGCCCCGTGGTCGACCGCTGCAGGCCCGCGCGCCACGCGAGCATCTCGAGCCCGGTCGCGAGGGCCTGCCGATCGCCGGTCCGGCGGCCGGCGCCGATGATCGCCTGTCAGATGCGGGCGTTGTCGTAGGCCAGCGAATC
>JBJTHX010000060.1:0-4295 GCA_046094745.1 Planctomycetia bacterium | reverse complement strand
GTGTAGACCCGCAGCACGTCGGCGGCAGGCTGCTCGGGAAAGCCGCTCCCGGCCCGGGCCGCCTTCCAGGCGGCGAAGGCCTTCTCGGCGTCGGTCGCCGGCGGCACGAAAAAGTCGACCTCGGCGCCGGTGCTCCTGCCGATCCAGTCGCACTGCAGTTTCTTGATGCTGGCGGGCCAGTCGAGGCCCTCGAGTTCCCGCTCCAGCCGATCGGCGTAGGCGGTGATCCGCAGCATCCATTGCCGAAGTGGGAGCCGGACGACCGGGTGGCCGCCCCGCTCGCTCACGCCCCCCACGACCTCCTCGTTGGCGAGCACGGTGCCGAGCGCCGGGCACCAGTTCACCGGTGCCTCGGACTGGTAGGCCAGCCGGCGGTCGTCGCGATACCGGGCGACGGCCGTCGGGCCCTGGGCCGCGATCTCCGACGGGATCGGCAGTTCGGCGATCGGCCGGCCCTTCTGCGTCGCCGCGTCGAACCAGGTGTCGAAGAGCACGAGGAAGATCCACTGCGTCCAGCGGACGTAGCCCGGGTCGGTCGTGGCCAGGCAGCGGCTCCAGTCGTAGCTGAAGCCGAGCATCTGCAACTGCCGCGTGAAGGTGGCGATGTTCCGCTCGGTGCTCTCCCTGGGGGGCGTGCCGGTGCGGATGGCGTGTTCCTCGGCCGGCAGCCCGAAGGCGTCGAACCCCATCGGGTGCATGACGCTCGTGCCCCGCATCCGCTCGAAACGGGTGACGATGTCGGTGGCGGTGTAGCCCTCCGGATGCCCGACGTGCAGGCCGTCGCCACTCGGGTAGGGGAACATGTCGAGGACGTACCGCTTGCGGCCGGCCGGCAGCCGGGGCGTGGCGAACGTGTCGTGCGCCTTCCACCAGGCCTGCCACTTCGGTTCGATCCCGGAAGGCAGGTAGCGGGGCATCGGCGGGGTCCGGAGGCGGCGTGCGAGGCCGGGGGTCGAGGGCTGGAGAAGTCGGTCGCCGGGTATGCAGCCACCGCGGAGCCGATTCTAATGGGCCGCGTGAAAGGGGCAACGCAGGCCGCTTTCAACCGTCGCGGAGTGCCAGCATCGATGTCGCCGACCCCCGGAGCCTCCGGCAGCCAGCCGCCGATCCTCCAGCGGCTCATGCTCCGCGCCTGCCGCTCGGCCGGCAAACGGATGAAGATGGCCGACTCGCTCGGCACGCGGCTCACCGGCCGCGACCTGCTCGTGCGGATCCTCGTGGCCCGCCGCGTGCTCGCCCGGGCGTTGGGGCCCGACGAGAAGATGGTGGGTGTGATGCTGCCGCCGACCGCCGGTGGGGCGATCGTCAACGCGGCGATCGCCCTGATGGGCCGCGTGGCCGTCAACCTCAACTACACCGCGTCGCAGCCGATCCTCGACCTGTGCATCGAGCGGGCGCGGCTGCGGCACGTCATCTCGAGCCCGGCCTTCCTGGCCCGCGTGAAGCTCGACCTCGGCGACCGGCTTCTCGACGCGGGGGCGCTGAAGACGCTGGCAACCGGCACGGACAAGGCCCTGGCCTTTCTCGACGCGGTCCTCACCCCGCTGCCGCTGCTCGAGCGGCGGCTCGGCCTCGACCGGATCGGGCCGGACGACGTGCTCACCGTGATCTTCACGTCGGGCTCGACCGGCGACCCCAAGGGGGTGGTGCTCACGCAGGACAACGTCGGCTCGAACGTCCGGGCGATCGACCATCTGCTGCACATCTCGGCCCACGACGTGGCCCTCGGCGTGCTGCCTTTCTTCCACTCCTACGGCTACACCACGACGCTCTGGACGCCGCTGACGCTCGAGCCCGCGGTCGTCTACCACACCGATCCCCGCGACGGGCAGACTGTCGGCAAGCTCGCCCGCGTGCACCACGCCACGATCCTGATGGCGACGCCCACGTTCCTGCGGATCTACACCCGGCGGACGCCGGCCGAGGACTTCTCCACGCTCGAGTGCGTGTTCGGGGCGGCCGAGAAGCTGCCGCAGGAGGTCTGCGACGCGTTCGAGAAGCGATTCGGCGTGCGGCCGAGCGAGGCCTACGGTGCCACGGAGCTTTCGCCGCTCGTCGCGGCCAACGTGCCCCCGAGCCGACACGTGCCGGGCCGGCCGGCCGACGCCCGCGAGGGCACGGTCGGCAAGCCGATCCTCGGCAGCCGGGCCCGGATCACCGACCGCGACGGCCGGCACGAGTTGCCCGTCGGCGAGGAGGGGCTGCTCTGGATCGCGGGCCCGAACGTCATGCAGGGATACCTCGACCGGCCCGACCTCACGGCCAAGGTCGTGAAGGACGGCTGGTACTGCACCGGCGACATCGCCCGCCTCGATGGCGAGGGATTCATCACGATCACCGGCCGCGAGAGCCGGTTCTCCAAGATCGGCGGCGAGATGGTGCCGCACCTCAACATCGAGGAGGCGGTGAACGCGGAACTCGGCGCCGTCGACGGCGACCTGCTCGCCGTGGTCACGGCCGTGCCCGACAGGGCGAAGGGGGAGCGGCTCGTCGTGTTCCACCTCCCGACCGATCGGCAGCCGCGGGAGATCGTCAAGCGGCTCGCCGAGCAGGGGCTGCCGAACCTGTGGATTCCGGGTGCCGACGCCTTCGCCGAGATCGCGGAACTGCCGATGCTCGGTTCGGGCAAACTCGATCTCAAGCGGCTCGCGGAGATGGCGCGGGAACGGTTCGCCGAGGCGGCCGACGCGTGAATCAGGCGCCGGGTATCGCCGTCACGCTCGGGCCCTGCGACGACATGCGGGCCGAGGTGTTCCTGCGGATGGCGGCTCCGCCCGGCGCCGGTGCCGCCCGGCTCGAGGGAACGCTCGTCGGCCCCGCGTGCCGCCGCGCGACGACCCTGCCCGTGACCTCCCGGCTCGTCGATCTCGGGCCGCCCCCAGGGGGCGGTGCGGATGCCGCCCCGACGCTCGTCGCGCGGGCGGTGCTCACCGAGCCGGCGTTCTGGTCGCCCGAGTTGCCGAACCTCTACCAACTGGAGGCGCGGATCGTGTGCGGCGACGCGGTGGCGGCCACGATCGCTGCCCGCGTCGGCCTGCGGCGGCTGGGCGTGCGGGGCCGGTCGTTCCGGCTCGACGGCCGCCGCTGGGTGCCGCGGGGCGTGCGGTTCGATGCCGCGGACTTCGACCCGGACCGGCTGCGGGACGCCGCGGTGACGGCCGTCCTCGAGGAGCCTGACACCGCGTCGTGCGGTCGCGCCGACGCCGAGGGCGTCGCGGTGCTCGCCGTGCTCGCCGTGCTCGCCGGGTCGGCGATCGGCCGGCCGCCGACCGACGTGGTCACCGAGCGGATCGCCGGCTGGGCGATCCATCCGGCGGTCGTCATGGCGCTGCTGGCCCCCGGGACCCCGGCCGCGGAGGCCGAGGCCATCGCCGCAGCCGCGCGGGCCGGCAAGGGCACGCTGCAACTCGGCTGGTGGGTCGATGGAGCGCAGCCGGTGCCGCCGATCCCGGCGGGGATCGACTGGCTCGCCGTAGCGGTCGGCCGGGAGGGCATCCCGGATGCATCGTGGCGGCAGTCGGCTCCGTCCCTGCCGCTGGTCGCCTGCGGCGGCACCGGAGGCCGCGCCGGCTGCGACGCGTTGCAGGCGCGACTCGCCGCCTGGATGCTCGCCGGCGGGGAGCGGCCGGCCTGGGACTGGGCCGGCTACGTCGTCTGGTAGCATGGCCGACATGGCCGGCTTCGACGCGGAACGCTATTCACGGCAGACCCGGTTCGCCCCCCTGGGGGCCGCGGGGCAGGCCCGCCTCGCGGCGGCCGGCGTGGCGATCGTGGGCGCGGGCGCCCTCGGCGGGGCCGCCGCGGTCGCGCTCGTGCGGGTGGGCGTCGGCCGCGTGCGGCTCATCGACCGCGACGTGCCCGAACTGTCGAACCTGCCCCGGCAGTTGCTCTGCGACGAGGCCGACGTGGCCGCGGGGCTTCCCAAGGCGGTGGCGGCCGCGCGGCACCTCGAGAACATCAACTCCGCCGTCCGTGTCGAGCCGGTCGTGGCCGACCTCACGGCGGCGAACGTGGCCGACCTGCTCGGCGGTCACGACGTGGTCGTGGATGGCACCGACAACTTCGAGGCCCGGTTCCTTGTCAACGAGTTCTGCTGTCGCGAGCGGATTCCCTGGGTGCATGGCGGCGCGATCGGCGCGGAGGGCCGCGTGCTCGCCGTGGTGCCCGGTGACACGGCCGGCCTGCGGTGCCTCGACCCGGGCCCGCACGATCCACGCGTTCGCCGTCACCGGGGCCACGGCGGCCAGTCGCTCGGCCACCACGGCCAGGTCGACGCCGCCGCCCGCCGCCGGCAC
>JBJTHX010000059.1:0-2994 GCA_046094745.1 Planctomycetia bacterium | reverse complement strand
GTGCTGGAGCGCGTCGCGGGCCGAGGCCTCCGCGCCTCCGACAGCCTCGGCCGCCTCGCGGGCCTTGTCGAAGAGCGCGGCCGCCTCCTGAACGCGGCCCGACACCGCCTCCGTCACCGCCGCCTGGCCGAGGGCCACGGGGTTCGTGGGAAACGCCTCGAGGAACCGCCGGCCCGTCGCCGTCGCCTCCGCGAACTGCTTGGCGGCGAGCTCGAGCTTGACGCGGGTCGCCAGCAGGCAGGGCCGGCCGGGGTGCTTCTCGTCGAGCCGCTTCACCTGGTCGAGGGCCGCGGTGAGCTGGTCGCCCTCGACGAGCGTGTCGAGCTGCTCCAGGTCGCCGACGAGGTCGGCACAGCAGAACTTGATCTTCTTGCCGGTGCCGCCCGGGCACGGCGCGTAGGTGTCGATGGCCATGGCAGGAAATCTACCAGAGCCCGGGGCGCGAGAAAGCGGCGGCGGCGATTGCCCGGCCCCCGCGGCCGCCTCGTCCCGTCGTCACCGCCGCCAAGTATGCGACGGCCGCGTCACCCGAGGTTTCGGCAGCACGTGCAGCAGCCCCGCATCCTCATCGTCGATCCCGCCGGTCCGACCGCCCTGCCCTACGCGCGGCTGACGGCGCGGCTGCAGCCGCTCGAGGTCCGCGTGGAGACGGCGCTCGACGCGGCTCTCGCCACGCTCGCCCGCGACGCCTGGGACGTGGGCGTGGTCGCGGCCCGCTCGGGGCCCGGCGTGGAGGCCGTGCTCGCCGCGCTGCGGCAGGCCGACCCGCAGCTGCCGATCGTGGTCGTCGATCCGCGGCCTGGCGTCGCCGCGGCACGGGCCTGCATGCGCGGCGGCGCGGGCGACTACGTGGCGCTCGACGACGCGGAGACCGACCTCGAGGACGCGCTCGTGCGGCTGCTCGCGGGGGCGCGGCGCCGCGCGAGCGAGGAGGTGCTCCGCCGCGCGGTGGAGAAGCCCTACGGCTACGAGGGCTTCCTCGGCGAGAGCCCCGCGATGCGCGAGGTGTTCTCGCTCGTCGACCGTGTGGCGACGAGTGCGGTGGACGTGCTCGTGACCGGTGAGACCGGCACCGGCAAGGAGCTCGTGGCCCGGGCGATCCACGGCCGCAGCCGCCGCGCCAGTGGGCCGTTCGTGCCCGTGGACTGCGGCGCGATCCCCGAAGCGCTCCTGGAGAGCGAGCTCTTCGGCCACGAGCGGGGCGCCTTCACCGGTGCCGACGCCCGCCGCATGGGGCTCGTCGAGTTCGCCGACGGCGGCACGCTGTTCCTCGACGAGGTGGGCGAGCTGCCACTGCCGCTGCAGGCCAAGCTCCTGCGGGTGCTCCAGGAGCGGCGGGTGCGGCGGGTCGGGGCGCGGCAGGAGAACGCGGTCGACGTCCGCGTGGTGGCGGCGACATCCCGCGATGTCGACGCGATGGTGAAGTCGGGCGCGTTCCGCCGCGACCTCTACTACCGGATCAATGTGGTGCGTGTCGACCTGCCGCCGCTTCGTGACCGCGGTGACGACGTGGGGTTGCTCGCCGAGCACTTCGCGGCCAAGGCCTCGCGGGAAATGGGCCGGCCCGTCGGCGGCCTCTCGACCGACGTCTACCAGGTGCTCAAGGCCTACCACTGGCCCGGTAACGTGCGGGAGCTCCAGAACGTCGTCCGCCGGGCGCTCGCGCTTGCGCGGTCGCCGACCGCCGGCATCGACGACCTGCCCGACGAGGTCGTGGCGGCCGCGGGCCGCCAGGCCATGACGGCCGGGGATATCGCGGGCTTCTTCGCGCGGCGGACCGAGCACGTGGCCCGTTTCGAGCGGCAGTATCTCTCCGACCTGCTCGCGCGGCACAAGGGCGACGTCTCCGCCGCGGCCCGCGAGGCCGCCCTGCCCCGCGGCACGCTCTACCGCCTCATGAAGGGGCACGCCCTCGACGCCGCGACGTACCGGTCGTCGTGACGCTGCTTAGTCGGCGTCATCACAGCTCGTCAGGCTTTCCAGCCCAAGCCGCTCGGCTTAGGGCCGGTACGAGTTCGCTCGCGGTGCGGCGAAACGCCGCAAGGCTCGCGATCCTCGCACCGAGCCCCCGCCGAGCTCCGTCCATGAGTTGAGGAAGTGGACCAGTTGGGGAGGCGAGGGGCTGCCCACGCCTCGAGCCGGCGTAGACGGCAAGCGAAGGCAGGATGTCGAAGCGCAGACGTCTCCGAGCGAGCGAAGCCCAGGATGGGCGCAGCGAGCGTCCGGCGAGAGGGTGTGGGCAGCGCCGAGCCGGCGCGCCTACTTCTTCCGCTCCCAGGTCTTGCCTTCCTTGTAGCGGGTGGCCCGCTCGACGAGCTCGGCGTCCTCCGTCGTGGCGATCACCTTGTCGAGGGCCGCCAGGAACTCGGGCTTGTGGGCGTCGCGGAGCTTCTGGTGGTGGGCCAGCTCGACGACGCTCTTGCAGGCCGGGGCCGCGAGGGCGGGCTGCTCGAGGAAGGGCACGACGAACTGGAAGGTCTCGAACGTGCGGATGGCGCTGGCCCGCTCGAGCAGCCGGGTCCGCTCGGCGTCGGCCGAGCACAGCGCCAGGGTCTGCTTCACGAGCTCGAGCTTCTTCGCGTCGTCGAGCTTGTTGTCCGGAAGCGGGGCGATGCGGATGAGCGCGCCGAGCAGGAGGTCACGTTCGGCCTGGTCCCTGGCCTTGCCGACGAGCTCGACGAGCCTCGGGGCCACGGTCGCGTCGGGCCAGCGGCTGATCGCCTTGAGGCCGAAGGCCCGCTTGGCGGCATCCGGGCTCGCGATCAACTCATCCACGATCGTCAGGGCCCCGGCGCCGCCGATCGCGCCGAGCACGGACAGCAGCGCCTCCTGGTCGGCCGCGGTCGCGGACTTGAACGAGTCGAGGAAGGCCCGCGCCGCCTCGGGATGTCCCGGGTTCTTCGTGCATACCGCCACGACCGCCCGTTCCGCCGCCTGTCGCTCGCCGCCCGCGGGCGCCGCCAGCACGCCGGCGACCAGCGAGGGCACCTGCGC
>JBJTHX010000058.1:0-3989 GCA_046094745.1 Planctomycetia bacterium | reverse complement strand
GGCGGCCTGACGAGCGACCGGCTCGCCCAGGCCTTCGCGGCGATGATGGGCACCGCGGACCCCCACGCCGCACCGGCGGCCGAGGTCGTCCACGTCGACGCGTCGCCCGACCTCGACGAAGAGGCGGGGACGGCCGACGAGGCCTGCCGGGTGAATCCGGCATCGATCCTCGAGGCGCTCCTGTTCGTGGGCCTGCCCGGCGGCGTGCCGATCTCCAGCCGCACCGTGGCCGGGCTGATGCGGGGCGTCCGGCCGCAGGAGATCGACGAACTGGCGGCGGATCTCCGCCACCGCTACGAGGCCGACGGCTGCCCCTACGAGGTGGCCTCCGAGGAGGCCGGCTGGGTGATGCGGCTGCGTCCGGAGTTCGCCCGGTTCGGGAGCGTGCTCGAGAGCCGGGCGCGGCTCGTGCGGCTCGACGCGGAGGCGCTCGATGTGCTGGCACTGGTGGCCTGGAACCAGCCGGTGGCCCGCGACCAGTTGGTGGAACTCGGCTGCGACGCCCGGCCGGCCACGTTGCGACAACTCGTCCGCCGCGGCCTGCTGGAGCTGCGGCATGACGGTGGGGGCGATCCCGCTTACCGCACGACGCCAAAGTTCCTCGAGGTGTTCAAGCTCGAGAGCCTGGCGGACCTTCCGCGGCCGACCGATCCGCCGGCGTGATGCGTGCGCACACCTCCAGGTGTGCTGTGGCGTACACCTCCAGGTGTGCGAATGCGGTCTGTCGAGCACTCGAGCCCATTCGCAAGCCTGGAGGCTTGCGCCACGGAAAGCTCGGCACCACGCGAAGCCCTGCCCCCACTGGCATTCAGCTGCGTATGGCCGCCAGCGCCTCGGCCTGCGTGGCGATCGCCCCGTCGAGCTGCAAAGCGCGGATGCGGGCGAGCGCCGCGCCCACGGCGGGGCCCGGGGGCACGCCCGCGGCCAGCAGGTCGCTGCCGGTCACCAACGGAGGCGGGTCGAGTTCGGCCCGCGGCCTGCCGGCCTGGGCGGTCAGCCATGCGGCGGCCGCGCCGTCGCCGCAGCCGCAGGCGGCGCGGGCCCGCAGCACGTCGACGAGGGCGATGGCCTGGTCGTGCGCGAGCCAGGGCTGCAGGGACGACCATCTGCGATCTCGCAGGAGCGCGGCGGCCTCGTGGCCGAGTTCGGCCGTGCCCGCGTGAATCCAGGCCGCGGTCTTCGTCTCGTGGTTGGAGAGCCGCAGCCGGGAGGCGACCTGCCGGAGCACGTCGGTGTCGTGCCCGGCCGCGAGGATTGCGATCGCCCGCGGCAGGTCGGGCTCGTCGAGCGCCGCGACGATCGCCGCCGCGACCTGCCACCGGCCGCGGCCCGCGGCGTCCGCCCCGGGGCCGGGGGCCAGTTCGGGCAGCACCTCGCGGGCCAGGCCGGTCTCGTCGAGCAGTTCCAGCGCCCGGCGGCGGCCGGGCCGCGACGCCATGGCCCGCAGTTCGGCGGCGATCCGCTCCGGACTGACGCCCGTGACGAGGTGGGCCATCCGCTCGACGGCGGCCCGTGTCTCGGGGTCGAGGGCGAAGCCGAAGAAGGCGGCGAACCGCACGGCTCGCAGCATCCGCAGATGGTCCTCGCCGAACCGCAGGGCCGGGGCGCCGATCGCCCGCACCACGCCGGCCTCCAGGTCGGCCCGGCCGCCCACGAAGTCATGCACCGCGCCCGTGAGGGGGTCGAGGAACAGGCCATTGATCGTGAAATCCCGCCGCTGGGCGTCCTCGCGGGCCGAGCAGAACGTGACGCCGGCGGGATGCCTGCCGTCGGTGTAGGGGGCGTCGGCCCGGAACGTCGCCACCTCCACCTGGCCGGCCCCCTTGGGACCGAGCACGGTGATCACCCCGAAGGCGGCTCCGACGGCCAGCGTACGCCGCGGCCCAAAACTAGCCGGACCGCGTCGGGGTGGGCGGCGGTGGCCACGTCGTAGTCGGCTGGAGTCCGGCCGAGCAGGTCGTCCCGGACGCACCCGCCGGCCCAGTAGGTCTCGTGGCCGGCGTGCCGCAGCCGCTCGACGACCGTCACGGCGAATTGCCGGGCGAGCGCAGGATCGGAGGAAATCGCGGCCATGGGCTGGTTTCAAGCGTTGACAGGGGGGTTTCGCGACCGATATTCTTAATGACTGTCGGGGTCCGACGGCAGGAAAAATCCTTCAATTTTTTTGATGCTTCCTGCGCGGTTGGCCGCGACTTGGGTTGTATCCGTTTCATTTCCTTCATTCGTGCCCGAGAGGGCGGAGGTCATCATGTCCCGTTTGCATGCCAATTCGAAGCGACGGGGGTTCACCCTCGTCGAACTCCTGGTGGTGATCGCGATCATCGCCACGCTGATCGGTCTGTTGTTGCCCGCCGTGCAGTCGGCCCGCGAGGCCGCCCGCCGCACGGGCTGCAGTTTCAACATCCGCGGCCTGACGCAGGGCATCGCGGTCTACGAGTCGACGAAGCGCCGGCTGCCGGCCGTCACGGACCGCAACGAGAACACCAGTTTGTCCGGCGCGTGGTCGGCGGCGAACACGGCGTCCGGTTACAGTTGGATCTTCCACATCCTGCCGTACATGGAGGAAGGCGCCATGTACAACAACGTGTCCGGCAACACGGCCAAGTTCCAAAATGGCCCGTTCAGCATCGGCTTCGGGGCGACCGCCTCGCCGCCGACTGGGGGCGCCTGGACGGCCCAGAACGCGTCGGCCGCGGCCAGTGCCGGCTCCCACGCCTCCACCGTGGTGGTGTCGCAGTTGATCTGCCCGAGTTCCAGCGGTGGCAGCACGGTCGCGACCACCGTTTCCGAGGGCACGCCGGCGGGGCTGTCGTACGCCTCCGAGTACGCCACGTTCCAAACTTCTCTGCCGGTCGCCGGGAAGGTGGCCGTGACCAACTACAAGGCCATGGCGGGCACGCACATGGTCACGTCCGGCAGCGCCACGCTGCCCTCCGGCGGAGCTATCCAGTTCGCTCCGGATCAGGCGGTTTCTTCCAGCCTGACATCGACTCCCTGGTTTGCCAGTCGTGCCGGCCTCACGGCGGGCGGCGTGTCCGACGGCATGTCGAAGTCCGTGTTCGTCGCCGAGACGAAGGAGCGGGGCTATTCGTCGTGGATCGACGGAACGAACTGCTGGGTGATCGCGTACGACCCAAACACTGGGGACGGCCTGAACAATCCCACCTGCGTCAACGGCGTGTGGAACACGACCAATGCTGCCGGTTCCGGGATTTCCAGGTGTTCGCTCTCGGTCCAGCCGAGCATCACGGGTCCGGTGCGGTTCCTGCCAACAGCCAAGTTCCCCGCCAACCGGATGGCGATCGGGATGGCCTTCGGCACATCCAGCGACCACCAGGGTGGGATCACGATGCATGCCTTCGGCGACACGCACGTGGCCCAGGTCACGGCCGACATCGACCCGCAGGTGTACATGAGCATCTGCTCCCGGAGCGGCAGCGAGTCGACCGGCCTCACCGAGTAATTCGGCGGCTCGGTTCGGTGCATTCACCAGCGGAAGCCGCGGCCGGATCCCTTCCGGCCGCGGCTTCGTGTTTTTCCCCGCATCGCCCCGAGGGCCAAGGCATGGAACCGCTGGAGATCGATCCGCTCGACGTACGGTCCCTGGCCGCGACCGCCGGCTCCGAGGGATGCCTGCTCCTCGACTGCCGCACGCCCGAGGAGCACGACATCGCGCGGATCGCCGGCGCCCGCCTGATCCCGATGCAGGAGCTCGCGGCTCGGGTCGCGGAGATCGAGGCCTGGCGTGACAGCCCGGTGGTCGTCCACTGCCACCACGGCGTGCGCAGCCTGCGGGTCGTGCACTGGCTCCGAGAACGCGGTTTTTCCCGTGCCCGGAGCATGCGGGGTGGGATCGATGCCTGGGCGGCCGAGGTCGATCCTTCCGTTCCCCGCTACTGACGCGGTATTCTTTCCGCAGGCGACGCGAATCTGCCCGCCCGCTTTGCCCGCCTCTGCGAAGTGGAACGGCCGGAACGCCGGCGGCGAGG
>JBJTHX010000057.1:0-5169 GCA_046094745.1 Planctomycetia bacterium | reverse complement strand
CCGACGACATCGCGAGCATCCCGGCCGTTGCGGAGCAGGACTGGGACACGATTCGCAGACAGGCGGGCTGGCGGCTCGCGTGGGGATTTTGCACCCTCCGCAACCTGCTCGTCCACGGCTTCCGCTTCACCCGCGATGCGACGGGCTTCGCCTGGGGCGGCATCTACCGCACGCTGTTCGTCAGCGCGATCGTCACCACGTCGTACCGCAACGAGGGCCACTTCCGCTCCGGCGAGCGGATCAAGGGCACGAGCGACTTTTTCGTCGGCACCTTCGTGCTGCCGCGGTCGGGGACCGATGCGCGGGAGATCGTGCGGCTGATCAATCTGTGGCACCACGTGGCGGGCGTCTGCCGGCCCACGGGGGACGACCAGGTGCGGGTGATCGACGCCTACGAGGCCGAGTTCGCCTACGTGGCCACGGCCTTCGTCGAGTCGATGCGCCGCGGCCTGGAACTCTGCGGCCTGCCATCCGACAGCCGACAGGGCCGCGACCTGGCCTGGCCGATCTGCGTGGTGCTCTACCAGGTGGCGGGCCTCACCGGGCTCACCCGCATGCCCCGCGATCTCGCCGCCCACGACCGGTTTCGTGACGCCTTCGATCGACACCTCCGCGAGAACCCGCCCTCGCCGCGGGTGCGACGGATGGCGCAGGAAATCGCCCGCCGGATCGTGCCGGTCACTGCGTCCTACGCCGATGGAACGGTGGCCGGGCATGTCGCCCGTCACATCGACGCCGAAACGCGGGAGTATCTGTTTCCCGGCGGTGAGATTCCGGCCGACCTCGAGCCACAGCGGATCGAGTGGCAGCGGCGGGAGCCTGCGGAAGGACGGACGTCCGGCATCGAAAAGCGGTCGCGGGAGCGGCAGACCCTCTGGCAGCGGCCGGATGTCGCCTCGCTCCACCGGGCCTATCACGCTGCCGTCCACGTCAACACCTCCGCCGAGGTGAACGACCGCCTCATCGGTGCTATCCTGCTGAACGCCATCGACTCTGGCGCCGCCGCGCGGCCGCTCGAGCGGCGGTCGATCGACCTCGCCGCGGGCCAGCCGCTGATCCGCCAGGGTGAGAGCGTCGGCGAGATGTACGTCGTGCTCTCGGCGACCGCTCCGCTCGTGGTGCTCCATAGCGCCGACGCCGCGGCGGAGCCGCGCCAGGTCGCCACGCTGGCGGCGCCCACGGTGCTCGGCGAAATCGGCATGTGGCGGGGACAGCCGGCCGTGGCCACGGTGCTTACCCGCGAACCGAACCGGCTCGAGGTGATCGTGATCGACCGCGTGCGGTTCGAGGAACTCAAGCAGGAATCCGGCTTCCGCGCGGCGACGGCGGCGGAGGTGCAGCGGCGGCTCTCGCTCAACTCGGCCCTCGTGAGCACGCTGCTCGACGACACCGCCGCGCGGACGGGCGATCCGCGGCTGGCGTCGATCGCCCAACTGTTCCGCTTTCTCACCGGCGACTCCCACGTGTCGCTCGATGCCGTGATCGACCTCCCTGCGGAGGCCACTCCCGCCGAGTGCGTGGATGCGCTCCGCCGCCAGGTGGACGACGCGATCAGGGCCGGTCTGCCGCCCGACCTCGAGCGGTATCTGGGCAACGTCGTGGCCACGATCGGGTGAGCCACCACCGCTGATTTCCCTGGTATCTGTGCCTGATGGTGGGAGCCCGCGCGGGCGGGCCGCAAGCCGAGGCCGAAGTCGCCCGTCAACAGGCCCATCGTTGCGGCGGTGTGCGTGCCGGACTATCCTCAACACTTCGCGTCTCGACCGCGCGCCTCTGCCGCTGGCGGAAGCCGACTCGTCCGGCACGCGAACCTTTCGAGGCTGTCGAAATGCTCTCTCTGTTGACTCGATTCCTCAGAGCCCGCAAGAACTCCACCGGCATCGACGATGACCGTCGTCGCGGCCGCCGGGCGACGCTGAGGGTCGAATCCTTGGAGAGCCGTCTGGCCATGGCGGCCGGCTTCGAAATCGCCTACCTCGGCAACCTCGGGACGAATTACCAGGGTCCCACGCAGGTCTACCTGGCCGGTGGCACCAACCCCATGACGGCGGAAGCCTGGGACAGTTACGTTCCCCCGGACGGCTACATCAAGAACACGACGCGCAACGTCGAGTTCAACTCGCAGGACGTGCTCACGAGCCCCGATTCAACGGATGGGGAGACGTACATCACGACTTCCGACGAGTACACGTGGCTGTTCGTCGCACAGACCGTGAGCGCGAATTGGCCGTTCGACCCCACCGACTACCCCGCCAGTTACACGAGCGGCTACCAGGCCGCAGCGCTCACGACGACCCCTCCGCCAGGTGTCGTCAAGTACTCCGCCAACACCAAGAACGCCCTCGTCACCTGGCTCGCCAAGGATGCGAACGGACAGCCGATCGAGCGGTACTTCATCCGCGACGCCTGGGGCAACCTGTACATCATGCAGACCTCGGGCGCGACAGACGAGGCCGACGTGCGGAGCAACTTCTTCTCGGCCGAGCTTCCGTCAGGCTGGCGGAAGTTCGCGGGCTTCCTGAAGCGTGACCTCACCACGACCCCCGCCTACGACTCGGCTGGTTTCTCGCAGTTCAACATCTTCCGCAACAGCGCCGACGACGCCTTCCAGCAGATCACGTGGGGTTCCCGGGGCCGCGACATCGCGCAGCAGATTCCCGACATGATCATCTGGGGCGGGACGACCTCGAACACGATCGTCGCGAGGCGTTGCCAGGGCAACCTGATCCATGGCGCCCAGGGGAACGATCGGATCTTTGCGCTCGGCATCAACGACCAGATTCACGGCGACAACGGCTTCGACACCGTCGTGTTTCGAGGCCACCGGTCGCGGTACGTCGTGACAAGGCTGGCGGCCGACGGCTCGCTCGTCGAGGTGCGGACGCGTCGTGGCGGTGCCGCCGCACGGGTCGCGACGCTGTTCAACGTCGAGCGGCTCCAGTTTCAGGATCGTGCCGAACGGACGGCACGTGCGGGCCGTTGAGCAGGCTGCGGATCGCCGTGTCGACGACGCCGCTGCCGAAAACCCGCCACGCGAGACATCGTCGATGCTGTCCGAAGACGAGTTCCTGCGGCTCGAGAGCCTGATCTACCGGCCGGTCTCGACCCGCCCGGACTGGCTCAAGGCCTGGCGGAACGAGGCCAACTACCTCCTCTTTCTGGCCCGCCGTGCCAGCGACGCCGACGACGTGGAACTCCTCGAGGAACTCGCGGACCAGGCCCGCGAGATGGCCGACGTGGTCGAGGCGCGGTGGCAGGCGGAAGGCCTGTGAGCGGATTCGGTCCCACGCTCGGGCGAACGGCACCCGGCCGTGAACCGCCCCGGTGGACTCGCGCTCACCGCGCGACGGCGGCGACGATCGCCTCGGGAATCGCCGCGAGCGGCACGACCCGCTCCACCGCGCCGAGGGCCACCGCGCCCCGCGGCATCCCGAAGCCGACGCACGGGGCCTCGTCCTGCGCGATGGTGGTGCCGCCGGCCCGCCGGATCGCCTGCAGGCCAAGCGCGCCGTCGCTGCCCATGCCGGTCATCAGGGCCGCCACGACGCCGGCCCCCGCGGCCTCGGCCGCCGAGCGGAAGAGCACGTCGACCGCCGGGCGGCAGTGGTGCACCGGCGGCGTCCGCAGGAGCCGCGTCCGGAAGCCGTCGCCATGCCGCTCCACGGCGAGGTGGTGGTCGCCGGGGGCGAGCACGCAGGTGCCCGACTCGAGCGGCTCGCCGTCGCCGGCCTCGCGGACGTGGACGCTGCACGCCGCGGCCAGTCGCTCGGCGACGATTCGGGAAAAGTGGGCCGAGCTGTGCTGGACGACCGCAATCGGCGGCAGGCCGAGGGGCAGCCGCGGCAGCACCGTCCGCAGGGCCTCGACGCCGCCCGTCGAGGCGCCGATCACGATCAGGCCCCGGGGATCGAACCGGGCCGCCGCCGGCACCGGCTCCGCCGCGACGGTCCGCGGCGCGGGCCGTCGCAGTCGGCCGGCGGCGGCCGCCGCCGCCTTCACGTGGTAGGCCAGCCGGTCGGCCAGCGCCCCGATCGACAGCGTCCCATCCGGCTTCGCGAGCACGTCGACGGCCCCCGCCTCCACGGCGTCCATCGCCGCCTGGGAGCCTTCCTGCGTGAGCGAACTGACGACGACGACCGGCAACGGATGGTGCTCCATCAGGATCCGCAGGAAGGTCAGCCCGTCCATCCGCGGCATCTCGAGGTCGAGGGTGATCACGTCGGGATCGAGCCGCTCGATCTTCTCGCGGGCCACGTAGGCGTCGCAGGCCGAGCCGACCACCTCGATCTCGGGATCGTCGGCAAGCGCGTCGGTGATCGCCTTGCGGACGAGCGCCGAGTCGTCCACGACGAGCACGCGAATGCGCCGGGAGGGGGTGGTGGCCGTCATCGACGGGCCTCCGCTACTCGCTGGTAGACGCCCGGTGCCACGGATCGGAACCGGTGCCGCAGCCCGACCAGGCCCTCGGCGTGGCCGACGAACAGGTGGCCACCCGGGGCGAGCTGATCGTGGAGCCGCTCCACGAGCGCCTGCCGCGACTCGCCGTCGAAGTAGATCATCACGTTGCGACAGAAGATCACGTCGAGCCCGGCGGGCCACGGATAGGCGGCCTGGAACAGGTTGACGTGCTCGACCCGCACCCGTTCCCGCAGCGCCGGCTTCACCCTCAGGAAGCCCTCCCAGGCGCCGAACCCGCGGCGGAAGTACCGCGGCGCGAGCCCCGGCTCCGGCAGCCGCACCGCCGACGACTCGTAGATCGCCCGCCGGCAGCGGTCGAGCATCCGCCGCGAGATGTCGGAGGCGACAAGCGTCCAGGCCTCGGGGCCGGCGCCGCCAAAATGCTCCGCGAGCACGATCGCGAGCGAATAGGCCTCCTCGCCCGACGCGGCCGCCGCGCAACACACCCGCAGCGGCCGCAGCATCGCCCGGGGCAGGATCTCGCGGGCCAGGATCGTGAAGTGCTCGCGTTCGCGGAAGAACTCCGTGTGGTTCGTCGCGATCGCGTCGATCAGGCCCCCGACCTCATCCTCGCCGGCGGGCGATTCGAGAAGCCGGCAGTAGGCGTCGAAGCCGTCGCAGCCGGCCGCCTGTAGCCGGCCGTCGAGCCGCCCGGCCACGAACGCCTGCTTGTCGGGGCCGAGCCGGAGGCGGCTGCGCCGGTAGACGAGG
>JBJTHX010000056.1:0-2989 GCA_046094745.1 Planctomycetia bacterium | reverse complement strand
CCCCACGGCCTCGCTGGCGCCCGTACCCGCACCGGCGGATGCGGCGCCGGCGATGCAACGGGTCACGAACCCGGCGCCGGCGGCAGCGCGGCCGCGGCTGTGGCGGGTCGTGGGCGTCCAGGACGGCGACACGGTGACCTGCCTGGACGACCTCAACCAGCAGCGAAAGATCGGCCTCGCGGGCATCGACGCCCCGGAGATCGCCCAGGACTACGGCAAGACGGCGCGGGAGGCGCTGGCGGGCATGGTCTTCGGCCGCACGGTCGAGGTCGGGGACGCGGCTGCGAGCAGCGGTGGCCCCACGGCGCGGCTGTTCGTCGATGGCGTCGACGTCAGTCGCCAGATGGTCGCCACGGGCAACGCCTGGCAGGATCCCGCGGCGGCGGACTCGTCGTTGGCGGCCGCGCAGGCTCAGGCCCGGGCCGCGAAGCTCGGGCTCTGGGCCGACGCCTCGCCCACGCCACCGTGGACCTTCCGCGGCGCGAGCAGTCCCTGACCCGTCGCCGCAGCGGCGGCTCAGGACTGCGGTCTTCCCGGCGCTCACCGCGGCGCGGGCATGATCCGCGACATCGTGTTCGATCGCTCGGCCTCGACGATGCGGGCGAGCACGGCGGCCGCGTCGCAGCCCTGATCGAACGCCGCGTAGACCACGTTCCGGATTTCCGCGTCGGAGAGATTGCAGCCCGTCTCCCGGCGGATCACGCCGAGCATCGCGGGCTCATCGCCGGCCCGATACGCACCCTCGAGCCATATGGAAATCGCGTCCACGGCCGTCCTGCCGTGAATCGTGGTCGTGCGGTCTTGATCCGTGACCTGCATGGCAACCGCCTCCTGCGTGTGACAACCCCCTGAGAGTGCCAATGGTACGCCACGAGTCAAGGATCCGATCAGCCGAAGGCGGCGAAGTTTTTCGCCTGCCTGTTCACCAGCCCGCGCCGGCGACCGCGGCCCTTGCCCAGCCTGCCCGGCCTGCCCGGCCTGCCGCGCGGTGGCCGGCATGACCGCCGCTTGGATCAGGGTTTCCTTCGCCCTCGGGCCCCTGGTTCCGCGGGCGATTTGCCAGCCCGGCAGGATCGACCGGCGAAATGTGATAACAATGGAAGCAGGTTGGAAGGAGCAGTTCTGGGACCCGTTCATCATGCTGGAGCCTCTTGCCATGAAAATGTTCGTGTGCCAGCCGTACGTCGTGACGTGGCTTGCGATCGGCCTCCTCGGCGCCGCGGCGGCGGCAGCGGAGCCGACTCCCCCGCGGGCCGGCGCGACCCCGCCGCGCACCGGTAACACCCAGAAGTTCGGGTCGGGCACGCTCACGCACCGGTCGGACGGCTCGTCCAGCCAGACCCGGCCCTTCGGCTCCGGCTCGATCACCACCGAGCGGACTCGCGACGGCAAGACGGTCACCGGCCACACGCAGAAGTTCGGCTCCGGCACGATCACCCGCTGGTCCGATGGCACGACGACCGAGACCCGGCCCTTCGGTTCCGGGGCGATCACCACCGAGCGCGGCCGCGACGGCAAGACCGTGACCGGCCACACGCAGAAGTTTGGCTCGGGCACGATCACCAATCGGTCCGATGGATCGAGCAGCCGAACCGAGAAGTTCGGCAGCGGCACGCTGCAACGCGACCAACCGGGCCGCCAGTCCCGCTGAATCGCCCGTCGGCAAACCGCCAGGGAGAGCGGCGACTCTCGGTTCCTGCCCACTCGTTCGTCCCCGGGGGAACAGGCCATGCGAGTCAGGACTGGCGGCGGCGGAACGTGCGGATTGCTGGTGGTCATGCTGTCGCTCATGACCCGTCCGGCAGCGGCGGAGACCGCGGTCAATCCGCAGCAGCTGTTCGAGAAGCCGGTGCCGCTGGCTGGGCCCGACGGCATGCCGATGGTCACCGGCAAGGCGCAGGGCTGCCCGTTCGCGGTGGACTACGACGGCGACGGCACCATCGACCTGGTGCTGGGCGCGAAGGACGGCATGGATACCGCCACGGGTGGCATCTGGCTGATTCCGAACCTCGGCACGAACCAGCAGCCGGCCTTCTCGTTCGCCAAGGCCTTTCGCGTGGCCGAGGCCGCCGGGCCCGCGGGGGTCGACTGCGGGTGCAAGTCGAGCGGGCACATGCTGGTCCAGTGCGTGGACTGGAACAACGACGGCTTCCTCGACATCGTCCTGTCCGACACCTACCGGCGGACCTCCATCCTGCTGAACGATGGCACGAGCCGAGAGGCCCCGACGTTCACGATGCGGAAGTTCTTCGACATGGAGAAGAAGAACCATGGCATGTACGCGGGGGGCGGCGACTGGGACGGCGACGGCGTGATGGACTTCCTGCACATGCCGTTCGCGGGCCAGAGTTTCAAGCTGTTGAAGGGCGTCCGCGAGGGCGACGCGGTCAAGTTTCAGGAGGAGGGCTTGAAGGCCTGCACGGTGCTCGACGTCCAGGGTGAGAAGCCGCGGAAGTGCGCCTGGGCGTGGAACTTCTCCGGGACCGCGAGGGACCGCGGGGTCACCGAGTTCGTGGGCGTGACGAGTGGTGCCAACGGCAAGGAGGAGATCGCGTTCTTCGAGGTCAAGGACGGGCAGAGTCGCCAGGTCGCGACGCTCGCGAAGCCGGACGGCTCGACGCCGCTGCTCACCGCCAGCGACCTCAACGGCGACGGCAAGATGGACATCCTCTATTCCTGCGGCGTCTTCAAGAACGAGCACGACAAGACCCAGGTGTGGGTCATGTACGGCACGGTCGCCAACGCGCCTGCCCAGGCTGCCAAGTAGGACCGGTCGCCAGCCGTGCGGCAAGCCTCGCAGTGGCCAGGATGGCACTGCGGGCGTGAAGACAGAGTGACCTGCCCCCCTTAAACGAGGCCACATTCGGAGGGAGAATCCGGGTGTGGTCGCAACCAAGGGAGGGCGATAGATGCCACGAGGAAAGAAGTTCACGGCGGAGCAGATCATCGGGAAGCTTCGCGAAGCCGAGGTCGAGTTGGTCCGAGGCAA
>JBJTHX010000055.1:0-6302 GCA_046094745.1 Planctomycetia bacterium | reverse complement strand
CAGGCGGATCGTGTTGAAGCCCAGCGACTTCATCTGGTCCATCATCTCCCGGTAGCCGCGGGTCCACAGGCCGTGGGGCGCGAAATTGGACGTCTCCAGGCCGAACCAGTTCACGCCCGCCAGCCGGTGGCGGCGGTGGCGCCGGCGTTGACCACCGTGACCTCACCGCTGAATCCTCCCGACCACGATGACACCTGCCGGTAGGCGACGCCCGTCGCCGCGCCGGCGTCGGGCGGCGGGCTGGGAGCCGGCGGCACCGGGGTGCCGTGATCATGGCCGCACGAGCAGGGCGTCGTGCCGCAGTGGCAGGCTGCGTCGCCGCCGCCGGGGCTGGTCTGGTGACCGTCGGTCACCTGCCCGGCGGGTGCCGTCGGCGTGAGCAGATCCGCCCGGCTCGCGAGCGTCACCTGCTCGACGGTGAATCCGAACGGGACCTCCAGTTGGTCCTCGACCACCTGATCGTGATGGAACTCGACGTTGGCCGGCACGAGGTCGGCCTTCCGCACGCCCTCGAGGAGCACGCTCTGGCCCGTCGGCTCGACGGCGATCAGCAGCCCCTGCGGCGTGTCGGTGACCGAGAGCCGCTCGCGGGTGCCGAAGTAGAGGAAGGAGAGCTTGTTCGTCGCGGGATCGAAGTTCGACACGACCTCGCGGACGCCGGATTCGTGGGAGCGGACGTACACCGTGCCCGGCACCCGCGGGCCGACGCCGCGTTCCCACGACAGCACGCCGCCGATGTCCTGCCGGAGGTGCTCGTTCTGGACGATGCCGAAGTTCCCGGCCGTGAGGTCCGTAAAGCGGATGCCGCGGAGGACCTGCTCCTCGGGAGTCCAGGCCCAGGGATTGACGATCGCCACCTCGCCGCCGGCCGTCTTCGCCACGATCAGGTTGTGCACCGACACGGTCCCGAAGTCGAGCTGATCGACCGCCGGGTTGAAACCCACGATGTCGGCCGCGGCGGGATTCACGGCGAACACCCGCGGGCCGGGCGTGGGCGGCGCCGGCGGAGTTGGCGGCACGGGCGGAGTCGGCGGAGTCGGGGCGGGATCGTCCTCCACGATCGTCGCCAGGGCCGCGCCGCCGGTGAGCGTCGCCCGCCGTGGCGCCGAGAGCGTGAGCCGGAACGTCTCGTTTCCCTCATGAGTCCGGTCGGGCAAGAGGGGGATCCGCACGGTGCGGCTCGTGACGCCCGCCGCGAACGTGACGGTGCCGCTCTTGGCGACGTAGTCGGCCCCGGCGGTCGCGGTGCCGTCGGCGGTCGCATACCGGACCGTCACCGATCGTCGGGACCGCTCCGAGAGCGTCAGCGTGAACACCGCGAAGGGGCGGCCGCCGTCCTCCTCGACGACCGAGATGTCGGCCACCGAGATCGTCGGCGGCACGGCCGCGAACATCGCCCGGCCCTCGAGTTGCTCGTGCTGCAGGGCGGCGACCGCGTGGCGCCGAGACCGGTCGGCGAGCCGGCGGGCGAGACTGCGGCGGACCTGCCGCGACGCCGAGCCGCCGGCAACCGACCGCAGAAGCGAGGCGAGATCCATGAGGCACCTCCGCGTGATGCCTGTGGCGATCACATGTGTGCGGTCAACGCCCCTGCTGCGCCGCACACCTTCTGCCTACGCCCGGGCGGCGACGGCCGCCAGCAATCGGTCGGCAGATGATTTTTCCGGCCGCCGGGCGTGGGTCGGCGAGACGTTTCGGCGGCCGGGCCGGCCCGTGTCGGTTACGATGCCCGCACCATGCCCTCCCGATCGATCCGCCGCGGCTGCAACCTGGCCGTCGCGGCGGCAGTTCTCGTTGCGTCCTCCGCCGCCGGCCTCCGGGCCGACGAGGGGATGTGGACGTTCGACGCCCCGCCGCTCGAGCGGCTCTCCCGGGATCACGGCTTCGCGCCCAAGCCCGACTGGCTCCGGCACCTGCAGCAGGCCAGCGTGCGGTTCAGTTCCGGTGGATCGGGATCGTTCGTGTCGCCCGACGGGCTCGTGCTCACCAATCACCACGTGGCCGCGGGCGCCCTGCAGAAACTCGGCGACGAGGCGCACGACTACTACCGCGACGGCTTCACGGCCGCGACGCGGGCCGACGAGCTGAAGTGCCACGACCTCGAACTCAACGTGCTCGTCTCGATCGAGGACGTCACCGCCCGCGTGCAGGCGGCGGTCGAGCCCGGCATGCCCGCCGACCGGGCCTTCGCGGCACGGCGGGCCGCGATGGCGGCGATCGAGAAGGAGTCGCTCGCCGCCACGGGACTGCGGAGCGACGTCGTCACGCTCTTCCAGGGCGCGGCCTATCACCTCTACCGTGCGAAGCGGTACACCGACGTGCGGCTCGTCTTCGCGCCGGAGCATGCCATCGCCTTCTTCGGCGGCGACGCCGACAACTTCGAGTTTCCGCGGTACAACCTCGACATCTGCTTCGTGCGTGCCTACGAGGACGGCAGGCCCGCACGGGTGCCGCACCACCTCGCCTGGGGCCGGCAGCCCGTGGCCGCGGGCGACCTCGTCTTCGTGTCGGGGCATCCGGGCCACACCGACCGGGCCAAGACCCTCGCCGAGATCGTCGCGCTGCGGGATCGGCACCTGCCGCTCGATCTGCAGTCGATCAACCGGCTCGAATCGCTGTACGCCGCCTTCTGCGCCTTGGGGCCGGAGGAACGGCGGCAGGCGGCCGGCGGTTTGTTCGGCGCGCAGAACGGCCGCAAGGCGCGGGGCGGCATCCTGGCGGCGCTCCTCGACCCGGGCCTGATCGCCACGAAGCGGGAGGCGGAGGTGGCGACGCGGGGGCGGATCGAGGCGGGCCTCGACGGCCGCCCGTCGCCGTATCGGCGGATCGAGGAGGCGCAGGCCGACCTCGACCGGATCGCCGTGCGGCACCGGATGCTCGAGGGCGCGGCCGGCTTCAACAGCCGGTTCTTCGCCCATGCCCGCACGCTCCTCCGGGCCGCGGCGGAGCGAAAGCTGCCCGACGGCGAGCGACTGCGGGAATACCGCGACGCCAACCGCGGGCCGCTGGAATTGCAGCTCTTCTCCGACGAGCCGCTGTACGACGGCTTCGAGACCGCCAAGTTGGCCGATTCGCTCACGTTCCTGGCGACGACGCTCGGCCCCGACGATCCGCTCGTGCAGGCGGTGCTCGCGGGCCGGCCGCCGCGGACGCGGGCGGCCGAACTGGTCGCAGGCACGACGCTCGGCCGCCGGCCGCCGGCCCGGGATGGCGGGGCTGCGCGGGCCGATCGGCGCCGCGAACTCTACGCCGGCGGGGCCGCCGTCGTCGCGGCGAGCGACGACCCGATGCTCGCCCTCGCCCGCATCGTGGATGACGAGTCCCGCGCGTTGCGGCAGGTGGCGGAGGCGGCCCAGGAGGTGAAGCAGCAGGCCCACGCCGAGATCACCCGGGCCCGCTTCGCCCGCGAGGGGAAGGCGATGTATCCGGACGCGACGTTCACGCTGCGGCTGGCCTCCGGGATCGTGAAGGGGATCGACGGCGCCGGCCCCGAAGACTGCCCGGCGATCACGACGTATGCCGGGCTGTTCGCGCGGGCGCGGAGCAAGGGGGACGCGCCGCCGTTCAACCTGCCGCCGCGCTGGGAGGCGCTAGCGAAGGAACTCGAGGCCGACGCCGCGTTCCTCGCGACGCCGTTCAACTTCGCCTCCACGGCCGACATCATCGGCGGCAACTCGGGCAGCCCGGTCGTGAACCGGGCCGGCGAACTCGTGGGGCTGATCTTCGACGGCAACATCCACTCGCTGCGGCTCGACCTCGTGTACGACGACCGGCTGGCCCGGGCCGTCTCGGTCGACGCGGCCGGGATCCTCGCGGCCCTGCGGCGGGTCTACGCGGCCGCCGCCCTCGTGGCCGAGATCGAGGCGGCTCGGTAGACTCGTGCTCATGCGATCGGTGGTTCGCAGTACGCGATCGAAGGGTGAAACGATGCGGTGGCTGGCGGTGGCGATCGTGGGGGCCGCGGTGCTGGCGGCCCCCGACGGCTGTCCGACCGCGACGGCCGCCGACGAGTTCAACATGGGCGTGACGACCGCCGGCATCCGCCTGGGCGGCCACGTGTCGGGTCCGCAGGTGACGGCCGCGTCGCTCGCCCATCGCGTGGTGCTGCTCGAGGTCTGGGGGGTGCACTGCCCACCCTGCATCGCGAGCATGCCGAAGCTCGAGGAGGCCCACCGGGAACTCGCGCCGCAGGGGCTCGTCGTGATCGGGGCGCGTGGCCGGGGCGGCCCGGTCGATGCCGTGCGGAAGACCGCGGCCGTTCTCGGCGTCACGTTCACGATCGTCGACGAGGCCTCGGTGCAGGGTGGACAGGACTTGCGCGGCATTCCCCACTGCATGCTCTTCGACCACACCGGCACGTGCGTCTATCGCGGCTCCCCGTTCCGGGCCCACGAGGCGATCCTCGCGGCCGTCAAGGCGGCGCCCTCCGCGATCCTCGACGGCCGCCAGCTCGAGAAGCTCGCCGCCTTCAACGAGGGGCTGCGGAACGAGTCGGCTTTCGGTCCCGCCCTGCGGAAAGCCGCCTCGCTCACCTCCTCCAAGGATCCGACCACGGCGGAGGAGGCGAAGTTCGTCGTCGAGAAGCTCGAGGCCCACGGCCGGCGGATGCTCGACGACGGCAAGGCCATGAAGGACGCGAATCCGCTCGGAGCGGCCGATCTCGTGCAGCGGTGTGCGGTGGCCTTCAAGGGGAACGAGGTCGGCACCGCGGCGGCCGACACGCTGCGGGAATGGCGCAAGGACAAGGGCTTCCAGACCGCCGTCAAGGCGGCCCAGCAGTTGGCGAAACTGCAGGTCCTGCGTGCCAACGTGCTGAAGGCGTTCGGCGACGAGCCCGACGGCGCGATCACACCCGAGATGGTGCGGGCGGTGCCGGCGGCGATGAAGCGGCAGATGGCCGACGTCGTCCGCGGCATCCAGAAGACGGCGCCGGGGTCGGACACGGCGGCCACCGCACTGGACCTGGCGACCGAGTTCGAGTTGGACGTCGCGGCGAACCCGTGAACCGGAGGTGGGGAATGAGGAACGGTCGGCTTCGCATGCTGCTCGGGTTCGCGGTCGCCGCCACGGTGCGGCTGGCCGCCACTGCAGCGCCGCCGGCCGAACCGGCCACGGCGGCCCCGGCCGCCGCCGCGTGGCGGTCGCTGTTCGACGGCCAGGCGCTCGGCGGCTGGAAGCTCTCGAATTACGGCGGCGGTGCGCCGGAGATCGTCGCCGGGGCGATCCGGATCCCGATGGGCGTCGACCTCAACGGCATCACCTGGACGGGCGACTTCCCCACGGAGGCCTACGAGATCGAACTCGAGGCCCGGCGGGTCGACGGCAACGATTTCTTCTGCGGCCTCACGTTTCCCGTGGGCGAGGATCCGTGCAGTTTCATCGTCGGCGGCTGGGGGGGCGCGATCGTCGGCCTGTCGAGCATCGACGGCGAGGACGCCGCCAACAACCAGACGACGCTGGTGCGGGCCTTCAAGACGGGCCGGTGGTACGCGGTGAAGGTGCGGGTCACGAAGGAGCGGATCGAGTGCTTTCTCGACGGCGAGCGGGTGGTCGACCAGCCGCGGGCGGGCCACACGATCTCGATCCGCGACTCGGTGGAGCCGTCGCGGCCGCTGGGGATCGCCACCTACGCCACCGTGGCCGAGGTGCGGAACATCCGCTGGCGGCCGGCGGCCGCCCCGGAAAAGCGATGAGCGACCGGGACAACGACAAGCTGCGGCGGCGGATCGCGGCGGCGGCCGCCCGCGGCATGGCCGGCGGCACCGACGCGACGCGGGCCGTCTTTCGCGCCGCCCGGCGGGTGGCCGGCGGCTGGGTGCCCGAGGACCGGCTGCCGAGCAACGCGGAGGTCCGCGACGCGCTGGCCCGCAGGCTCGACCCGGCCGCGGCCGCCGCCGGGATCACGGGCGATCGCTTCGACCGGATCGCGGCGATCGTGGGCGTGCTCGCGACGGTGCGGCAGGATCCGGTGCAGCATCCGGAAGGCGACGCGCTCGAGCACTCGCTGCAGGTCTTCGACCTGGTGCACGCGGAGCGGCCTTACGACGAGGAACTTCTGACCGCGGCCCTCGTCCACGACGTCGGCCGCGCGATCGACCGTGCGGCTCCGGAAGCGGCCGCCCTCGAGGCGCTCGCCGGCCTGATCACGCCGCGGACGGCCTGGCTCGTCGAGACGCTGCCCGTCGCGACGGCCTACCAGCAACGGACACTCTGCCAGCGGGCGCGACGGCTCCAACGAGGCGCGGATCAAGAGCGTGTGGCCCGCCCGCGGCTGGTCGACCACCCGCTCGCCGTCGAGAAAG